>JACOSC010000191.1 GCA_016179055.1 Acidobacteriota bacterium | reverse complement strand
GCATGCGATGGAAACGAGAAAGTGGCGACACGATTCTCCAACTCCGAGCGATTCGTCTGTCGAACTACTGGGAGACCTTTTGGTCCAAGGTGATGGGGTGTGCCGCGTGATACCTACATCGTGCCGGGGTTACGCCCGGTGAATTCGAATGACGACCGCGACGGTAAAGATTACGCGGAAGGGCCGGGTGACGATTCCCAAGGAAATTCGGGAAAAACTGAAGGCCAACACTGTCTATTTCGAAGTGAAGGATGACATTGTCATGATAAAACCGGTGAGGGACGCCGCCGGTTCTCTACGGGAATACGCCAGGAATGTCAAGCCGGGTGTCTCTATGAAGCGGATGAAAGACAGGGCATGGGAGGTTGCGATCCGTGAAAAAACGGGTAAGAAGTCTACCTGATACCAACATCATCGTCCGATACCTGGTGGGGGACGATCCCGCCTTGTCCGCGAAGGCGAAGGAATTCTTTATTCGCGCGCTTGTCGGTGAATACGTCGAGTTAAGGAATTACGAATTTAGAATGTGAAATGAGGAATGAAGAGCGGGAATGTTATTCAGGAGAAATCGTAGGCGTTCGCGTTGCGGACAGTATAGCTCTATCAACATGTGGTTGAGCGAAAGAAGGAGTTTCTGCTCTCTAAGCAGGTGTTACGCAGTGATACATCTGTCGGCGCCAATGTTGAAGAAGCTATCGTTGGGCAATCTGGCAAAGATTTCCTGGCAAAAATGAGCATAGCTTACAAGGCAGCGAGAGAGACGCACTACTGGCTACGCCTTCTGCGCGATGCCGGCTATCTTGGCGAAAGCGAGCCCGCCTAGATCATAACACACCTGCCGACGGGCTCGGACGAATCAATGCGGACATTTCGGATTCGGCGGAACAGACGAGGGGGGGTTAATCGTTTAAAACTTTAGATCATCATGCTTGCCTAACAGATGGGAAATTGGTAGGATACAACAACGAGACTGTAATTAGGAATTTCGGGCTAGGCGGCCAAAATCGGCGGCCTAATCCTTTTGAGCAGACGACATACGCGGGGTGTACACACGGCACGATAATCGGCTATTTTTCTTAGCATAAGCAGAACGGGCTATTACACGCCAAGTACAAGACAGCAATGATCCCGGCCAAGGAAACCTGAATGAACAACGGTAGCGACAAATCGCTGGAATCCTGGATCTGGGATGCTGCCTGTTCCATTCGCGGAGCCAAAGATGCGCCGAAGTTTAAGGACTACATCCTCCCGCTCATTTTCACGAAGCGCCTGTGCGCTGTCTTCGATGACGAATTAAACCGCATCGCGAAGGCAGTCGGCTCGCGGGCCAAGGCGTTCAAGCTAGTGAAGCACGACAAGAAACTCGTCCGTTTCTACCTACCGCTGCAACCCGCCAATCCCGACGCCGCCGTCTGGTCCGTTATCCGCAAGCTCGCGGACAAGATCGGCGAGCAACTCACTACGCACCTTCGCGCACTCGCCGACGAAAACGCGCTGCTCAAGGGCATCATCGACCGCGTGGACTTCAACGCGACCACCCACGGCGTACGTGACATCGACGACAACCGCCTCTCCAACCTCATCGAGCGCATCAGCGAAAAGCGCCTCGGCCTCGGCGACGTGGAGGCGGACATCATCGGGCGCAGTTACGAATATCTCATCCGCAAGTTCGCCGAAGGCGGCGGGCAGAGCGCGGGCGAGTTCTACACGCCCGGCGAGGTGGGCGAGATCATGGCGCGTATCATGGATCCCGAGCCGGGCATGGCCTGTTACGACCCCACGTGTGGCTCGGCCGGCCTGCTCATCAAGTGTGAGCTGGCGCTCGAAGAGAAGATGGCCTTGCGCACCCGCAATAACTTCGCGCCGCTCAAACTTTACGGCCAGGAATCTACACCCACCACCTGGGCGATGGCCAACATGAACATGATCATCCATGACATGGAGGGCCAGATAGAGATCGGCGACACTTTCCGCCCTCCGAAATTCCGCCAGGGCAATCGCCTCCAGACCTTCGACCGCGCGGTGGCCAATCCCATGTGGAACCAAACCGAGTTCACCGAGAAAGACTACGACGCCGACGAGCTCGACCGCTTCCCCAAGGGCGCGGGCTTTCCCGGCAACAAAGCCGACTGGGGCTGGGTGCAGCACATCCTAGCCAGTCTCAAGCCGCAAGGCCGTGCAGCCGTAGTGCTCGACACCGGCGCCGCCTCGCGCGGCTCCGGCAATGCCAACACTAACAAGGAAAAAGACGTGCGCCGCTGGTTCGTGGAGCAGGACCTCATCGAGGGCGTCATCTACCTCCCGGAGAACCTTTTCTACAACACCACCGCGCCCGGCATCATCCTCTTCCTGAACAAGGCGAGGGCAAAGGAGCGCCAAGGAAAACTCTTCCTGCTCAACGCCACCACTGAGTGCACCAAGGGCGACCCGAAAAACTATATCCCCGAGGACGTCATCAGGCGCATCGCCGACACCTTCAAGGCGTGGTGCGAGGTGGAGAAATACAGCCGCATCGTCTCACGCGACGAGATCGCCAAGAACGACTTCAACATCTCCCCCAGCCGCTACATCCACACCTGCGCAGCCGACGAATACCGGCCCATCGCGGAGATTGTGGATGAGTTGGACGCGCTGGAGGGCGAGGCGCGGGAGACGGACAAGGCGCTGAAGACCATTCTCGGGAGGCTCAGGGCATGAGCGATGTCCCGTCCAAATCCCAGTTGCTCATTTATCAGAGCGACGACGGCACCATCAAGATTGATGTCCGGTTCGAGAACGAAACCGTCTGGCTTACCCAGCAGCTTATGGCGGAACTTTTCCAGACCACGAAACAAAACATCGGCCAGCACCTAAAAAACACCTTCGATGAGGAAGAACTTGCCGAGACATCAGTTGTAAAGAAATTCTTTACAACTGCCGCTGACGGCAAGAACTATCAAACGAATTTTTACAACCTCGACGCCATCATCTCCGTCGGCTACCGCGTTAAATCCCGCGTCGCCACCCAGTTCCGCATCTGGGCCACGCAACGGCTGCGAGAATACATCGTCAAGGGCTTTGTGCTGGACGACGAGCGGCTGAAAAACCCCGACCTCCCCTTCGACTACTTCGAGGAACTCCTGCGGCGCATCCAGGACATCCGCACGTCCGAACGCCGATTTTACCAGAAGATCACCGACATTTACGCCACCAGCATCGACTACGATCCCACCGCCGAGGCCAGCATCACCTTCTTCAAAACTGTGCAGAACAAGATGCACTGGGCCATCACGGGTCAGACAGCAGCGGAGATCGTCCGCAATCGGGCGGACAGTGCCAAGCCGAATATGGGTCTCACCAACTGGCGAGGAACCAAGGTACGCAAAGAGGATGTTGCCATCGCCAAAAACTACCTATCCGAGTCGGAACTCGCCGCACTCAACAATCTGGTGGAGCAATACCTTGTCTTCGCCGAAGGCCAAGCCATGCGGCGCGTCCCCATGCGCATGGGCGGCTGGATCGCCAAGCTCAATGGCTTCCTTCGCCTCAATGATCGCGGCATCCTCACCCATGCTGGGAAAATTTCCCACGAGCTGGCCCTTGGCCACGCCGAGATGCAATACGACACCTTCCACCGCCAGAGCATCGCCGAGAACGCGGATCGGTCCGACGACTTCGAGAAGAGCATCAAGCAACTCCCCGCCGCCAAACCCAAGCGGAAGAAGGGAGGCAAGGGATGAAGACGGAAGTCCATGCGGAGATGGGGAGACGCGGAGAAACGGAGGGCTGGCTTGAAACCGGTGATGGCTTTGCTTCCGATTGGGAAATGAAGCCAATCCGTGAAGTGTATCGCTTCACGACTAAACCTCGCAGACGAAACGTTTCAAAAAACGGACGTGTTCCGTTTCTGCCGATGGATCAAATCCCCATTGGATGCCTTCGCGTCTCAACTTACGAAGAACGTCCTTCGGACAAACTCACCAGCGGAACCTACATTGAAAACGGTGACCTTCTCGTTGCTAGGATCACGCCTTCGTTCGAGAACGGGAAGCAAGCCATCGTGGACTGGGATCGCCCGTTTGGATTTGCCACTACCGAAGTGATCCCGATCCAAGAAATCAAAGGCATAAGCGACAAACTTTTCCTGTTCTACCTCCTGCTCCATCCCGAAATCCCTTCTGAGTTGGCTGGGAAGATGGACGGCACCACCGGACGACAAAGGTTAAGCAAGGAAACGCTCGGAAGCCGCATCATCCCAATCCCACCCCTCGCCGAGCAGCGGAAGATTGCGGGGGTGTTGGGGCTGGTGCAGCGGGCGCTGGAGCAGCAGGAACGGCTGATCGCGCTGACCACGGAACTGAGAAAGGCGCTACTGCACCAGCTCTTCACCCAAGGCCTCCGCGGCGAAACTCAAAAACAAACCGAAATCGGCCCCATGCCGGGGAGTTGGGAAGTGGTGGCGCTCGGCTCGCTGGCAAAAGTCGGCAACGGTTCGACGCCGAAGCGTGACAACGAAGGCTACTGGCAAGGCGGCACGATTCCGTGGCTGAACAGCGCAAAGATTCACGAACGGTTCATCACCGAGGCCGACCAGTTCGTAACCGATCTCGCTGTAAAAGAATGTCATCTCCCGCGCGTGAAGCCCGGCAGCCTTCTCATTGCAATCACCGGCCAAGGCAAGACGCTCGGCAATTCGGCGCTGATTTCGTTCGAGACCTGCATCAACCAGCACCTTGCCTACGCGCAGTTCACTTCACCGAAAATAGTGCCGGAGTTTGTCCTTTGGTTCATGCAGACGCGCTACGAACATCTGCGCTCCATCAGCCAGGCGGGAGGCAGCACGAAAGGCGCGCTGACGTGCGGCTACCTTAAGACCTATCCCATTCCGGTGCCTTCGCTTGACGAACAACGCGAAATTGTCGGCGTCTTCGCCGCTCTCGACCGGAAAGAGAAAGTGCATGAGCGCAAACACGCTACCCTCACCGCCCTTTTCCGCACCCTGCTGCACCAGCTCATGACGGCGCAGATACGGGTCTATAACCTCGACCTTTCTGAATTGCCGGAACTTGGTAAGGACTTGGTGTTATCCGGAGGGGATTAAAAAATGGCACGCCGTGTCTTCTTCAGTTTCCACTATCAGGACGTGATTGACTTTCGAGCTAACATCGTCCGGAATCACAATGTTACCAAGGATGACAACGCGGGCTATTTTGATGCTTCCATATGGGAATCGGCAAAGAGGCAGGGCGATGTCGCCTTGAAACGCCTTATCAATGGCGGCCTAGACAATACGTCGGTGACCGTCGTCCTCATAGGCACGCAAACATACGCCCGCCGTTGGGTGCGCTACGAAATCATGAAAAGCATCGAACGTGGCAACAAAGTGATCGGAGTTCACATTAACGGCATTCCGGACAAGAATCAGCAAGTAAAGACCCTGGGCCCGAACCCATTCGATTACCTCGGCCTGCAAATCAGTACAGACGGTATACGTGGTACACCGACGGTTTGGAACGGTATGCAGTGGGTGTACTACAAGGACCTCGAGGGGTTCGAAATTGCTGAGCAGCCATGGGACAAGCGAGGTAAGCACTTTCAACTGTCCCACTGGTTGCGTACATACGACTGGGTTGCCAATAACGGCTTCCACAACTTCGGTACTTGGGTGGCGTAATGGCACTGTTCACAGAATCTGCGGTTCGAGGCAGGGCTAAGGCGGGCACCACGCTTCGGAAGTCAGCGACGGCAGTGTTGACGGAGCACGTTCGTGTCCAGGCATCAGCTACTCGGCACGACATGTTTCTGTCTCACGCCTACACGGACCGTGAGCTCGTGCTTGGCCTAGCATTGATGATTGAGGACTTGGGGTACTCCGTTTATATTGACTGGCGCGACGATCCTCACTTGGATCGCTCGAAGGTCACACCCGAGACAGCGGCTAAGCTCAAGGCGCGAATGAAAGTCAGCCGTTGCTTGTTATACTCGACCACGAGTAACGCCAGCGATTCGAAATGGATGCCTTGGGAGCTAGGCTTCAAGGATGGCGATAACACACGCGCCGCCATTCTGCCCGTTGTTCAGTATTCAACGACAACCTATCAGGGGCAGGAGTATCTTGGGGTTTATCCGTACGTCGATGCGGGGAACGATAGGACGGGCAAACGGCGACTTTGGGTGTGTCGAAGCTCGACCTGCTACGTTGATTTTGATTCGTGGCTCGAAGGTTCTGAACCTGCTGAGAGAGGTTAGCTATGTCCAACGAAACATCATCCAGTCAGTCGAATGCTCCTCAGATCAACACCGGCCGGCTCAAGCATCTAGAAATGCTTCAGCAGATCATTACGCGCATGGCGAGTAATTCGTTTCTGGTTAAGGGGTGGAGCGTCACGCTGCTGTCAGCAATTTTGGTGCTAACCGCCCAAGGCAAGGTGTATGCCATGGGTTGGGTTGCTGTGATTCCCGTCGCAGCCTTCTGGTTGTTGGACGGTTTCTTTCTTCGGCAAGAGCGACTGTTTCGAAAGCTCTATGACCGCTACCGTAGCCAACCTCAAGACATGCCCACCGACTTCAGTATGGACACGTCTGTTGTTTCGAATGAGGTCGGCGCGTGGGGCCAGGTGATGGTATCTCCGGCCTTGCTCATCTTTCATGGCGGCCTTGCGATCCTGCTCGCCATCACTCTCCTGCTTTCGCGGTGCAAGCTGATATAGCGTGCAACAGAAATTACAGCTTCTAGCGGGGGTACCGTAACGATGAGCGCATAGATTCCCGGCGAACATAAAACCGTCCAGACCCGCATCCTGAAATACGCGCAGGAGATCGGATGGACTTATGTGCCGCGCGCCGAGGCGTCGCGGCGGCGGGGCTTTGATCCGGACGGAGCAACGCCGCAGGATCGGGCCCGCAAGGCGTCGCTGTTCTATGGCGATCTGCTGCACCAACTCATGACTGCGCAGCTTCGCGTCCACACCCTCGATTTGCCGGAATTGGAAGCTGCCATTGCGAAGGGGAAGAAATGAGCGACGAACCGAAATCCCAATTGTTGCTCTATCAAGCGCCGGACGGCCGCACACGGCTGGAAGTGCGGATGCAGGGTGAGACGGTCTGGCTGACGCAGGCGCAAATGGCGGAGTTGTTTCAGACCTCTCAACAAAACGTCAGCCTGCACATCCAGAACATCTATGAAGAGGGGGAATTGACGCCGGAGGCAACTCACAAGGAATCCTTGTCAGTTCAACCGAAGGGCCAGGTGCAGCCGTCGGCAACTGTTAAGGAATTCTTAATAGTTCGACAGGAGGGAAGCCGGCAGGTGTCCCGCTCGGTGGAACACTACAACCTCGATGTCATCATTTCCGTCGGTTACCGCGTGAAGTCGCATCGCGGCACGCAGTTCCGCATCTGGGCGACGCAACGGTTGCGGGAATACATCGTCAAGGGCTTCGCGCTGGATGACGAGCGGCTCAAGCGGGCGGGGGGCGGGAATTATTTCGAGGAATTGCTGGCCCGCATCCGCGATATTCGGTCGTCGGAAAAAGTTTTCTGGCGCAAGGTGCTGGAGATTTACGCGACGAGCATTGACTACGACCCGGGCGAAGAGGCGTCGCAGGTTTTCTTCGCCACGGTGCAGAACAAGATGCACTGGGCGGCGCACGGGCGCACGGCAGCGGAGATTGTCCATGACCGAGCTGACGCCACGAGGCAGAACATGGGCTTGACGAGTTGGCAGGGGGCCAAACCGAGCAGGGGAGAAGCGGTCATTGCCAAGAACTACCTGACGTCGGAGGAACTCGAAGCCCTCAACCGCATCGTCAACGCCTATCTTGAATTTGCCGAACTCCAGGCGCTGAACCGCAAGCCGATGTATATGCGGGACTGGATCGCTAAGCTGGAGAATTTCCTGCGTCTGAGCGGTCGGGAGATTCTCATGCACGCAGGCAAGATTTCGCACGAGCAGGCGTTGCGGAAGGCGGAACTGGAGTTTGAGAAGTTCCGAGTCCTTCAGCTTGCCCAGCCCTCGCAAGTGGAAAAGGACTTCGAGGCGGCAGTGAAGAGGCTGCCTCCAATCAAAAAACCGCAAAGAACGCAAAGAACACAAAGAAAGAAGACGCCATGAAGGACATCAAATCATTGAGTGATCAGGTGCGGCAGATTGCCTACGACCTTCACGTTTATCATGGGCATGGGCATCTGGAGAAGGTTTACGAGAACGCGCTGGCGCACCGGCTGCGGAAAGCGGGGCTGGACGTGAAACAGCAACACCCAATCAAGGTGTATGACGAGGACGGGACACTCATCGGGGATTATCTGGCGGATTTGCTGGTGGAAGGTCGTTTGATCATCGAATTGAAAACCGCCAAGACGCTCGCCCCGGAGCATGAAGCGCAGATCCTGGGATACCTGAAGTCCTCGCGACTTGAGCACGGGTTGTTGATCAACTTTGACTCCTATAAGTTTGAAATTCGCAAGTTCGCGTGGACGGAAGGTCAACCGCAGAGAGCATAGGGAGCACAAAGATTCTCCGCGTTTCTCATCTCTGCGTTCTTTGCGGTTAAATAGTAGATCAACATGGCCACTCCATCCGAACATAAAACCGTCCAGGCCTGCATCCTGAAATACGCGCAGGAGATCGGGTGGACTTACGTGCCGCGCGATGAGGCCGAACGGCGGCGCGGGTTTGACCCGGATGGTGCGACACCGGAAGAACGCGCGCGCAAGGCGTCGTTGTTCTTCGGCGACCTGCTGTACACCCAGGTCCGGGCCTTCAACCCGAAATACAAGGAGGCCGAGGGCGCGTTGGTCACCGAGTTTCAGCGATTCCACGCCGACATCTACGGCAATCGGGATTTCCTCCAGGCGCTGCGCAATCAGCACAAGTTTTTCTGCCTGGAAGAGAATCGCGAACTGGATCTGACGTTGATTGATTATGGCGACCTTGCCCGGCCGCGAGCGCAGTGGTGCAATGTGTATGAGGTGACGGAAGAGTTTTACATGCACAACGGCAAACACAGCACGCGGGAGGACGTGGTGTTCCTCATCAACGGCATCCCGGTGCTGGTGATCGAATGCAAGAACGCGAGCAAGGACGAGGCAATCGCGCTCGGAGTGGATCAGATTCGCCGTTACCACGCTGAGACGCCGGAGGTGATGGTGCCGCAGATGCTCTTCACTGCCACGGAGGCCATCGGCTTCGTCTATGGAGTTACGTGGAACACGGTGAGGCGAAACCTTTTCAATTGGAAGCACGAAGAAGTCGGTAACCTTGAAGCCAAGGTCAAAAGCTTCTGCACCATGCCACATCTCCTGCGATTTCTGAAAGATTTCATCCTCTTTGCGGAAAAAGAGGAGGAGCTTCAGAAGATCAGCCTGCGCCAGCACCAGACAACGGCGGTGGACAAGGTGGTGTCGCGCGCGCTCGACCCCAAGCGCTCGCGCGGTCTCGTCTGGCACACGCAGGGTAGCGGCAAGACCTACACGTTGATCAAGGCCGCCGAATTGCTGTTCAAAGCGCCTGAGGCGGAGAAACCGACCATCCTGCTGATGATCGACCGCAACGAACTGGAAGATCAGATGCTCAAGAACCTGGCGTCAGTGGGGCTGGGCAATGTGTTGCACGCCCGCTCCATCGCCGAGTTGAACCGGCTGCTGAACCAGATGGGGCAGGACTATCGCGGCATCATTGTAACAATGATCCACAAGTTCCGCGACATGCCGGGGAACTTGAATCTGCGGCGCAACATCTTCGTGTTAATTGACGAGGCGCACCGCACCACGGGCGGCGACCTCGGCAACTTCCTGATGGCGGGCCTGCCGAACGCAAGTTTCCTCGGCTTCACCGGCACGCCCGTGGACAAGACCGCCTACGGCAAGGGCACCTTCAAGACCTTCGGCTGCGAGGATGACAAGGGCTACCTGCACAAGTATTCCATCGCCGAGAGCATCGAGGACGGGACCACGCTGCCTCTCTACTACAACCTCGCGCCGAACGAGATGCTCATGCCTCACGAGATCATGGAAAAGGAGTTCCTCGCCCTGGCGGAGACCGAGGGTATCGCGGACATCGAGGAGCTGAACAAGATTCTCGAACGTGCAGTGAACTTGAAGAATTTCCTCAAAGGCAAGGACCGGGTAAATAAAGTGGCGCGCTACGTGGCCGGCCATTTCCGGGGAAACGTAGAGCCGCTCGGCTACAAGGCGTTCCTCGTGGCGGTGGATCGCGAGGCATGCGCGTTCTACAAGGAAGCGCTTGATGCCATCCTACCGCCGGAGTATTCGGAGATCGTCTTCACCGGCAACAACAACGACCCAGCGCACCTGAAGAAGTGGCATCTCGATCCGACACGCGAGAAGCAGATCCGCAAGAACTTCATCAAGGTCGGCGAGTGGCCGAAGATTTTGATCGTCACCGAGAAGCTGCTGACCGGCTTCGACGCGCCGATTCTTTACGCGATGTATCTGGACAAGCCAATGCGCGATCACACTTTGCTCCAGGCCATCGCGCGGGTGAACCGCCCATACGAGAACGAGGCGGCAGCTATGGTGAAGCCGCACGGCTTCGTCCTTGATTTCGTGGGCATCTTCGACAAGCTGGAAAAGGCGCTGGCCTTCGACAGCGACGAGATCAACGCCATCGTCAAGGGCATCAGCCTGTTGAAGCACCTTTTCAAAGCGAAGATGGCGACGAAGGCCCCGGCGTATCTGGCGCTGGTCACGCGAAGCTTCGATGATAAGGACGTGGACAACCTCATCGAACATTTCCGCGACAAGGCGCGGCGCAAGGAGTTCTTCAAGGAATACAAAGAGATCGAGATGCTCTACGAGCTCATCTCGCCGGATGCGTTCCTGCGGCCGTTCATTGACCCTTATACGACGCTCTCTTCAATTTACGCCGTTGTGCGGAACGCCTACGCCAAAATGGTATATGTGGACAGGGCTTTCCAGAAGAAAACAAACGAACTGGTCCAGAAGCACATCGGTGTAGACCGGCTGGGGCACGTCAACAGGTTCGTGACGATCGACGCCGCAACGGTCGAGCTGATCAATAAACAAAAGGGCGGCGAAGGCGCGAAGGTCCTCAACCTGGTCAAGAGCATCGAGAGGACGGCGGACGAGAACAGCGACGATCCGTTCCTCGTGGCTCTTTCGGAGCGTGCCAAGGCCGTGCAGGAGAGTTTTGAGGATCGACAGACGAGCACGGCCGATGCGCTCTCGGACTTGCTGAAGGAAATTGAAAAGAACGAGCAGCGAAAGAAGGAACAGGCCGCGAAGGGACTGGATGGGTTGACCTATTTCGTGCTGTGCAAGCTAACTGACGACGACATTCCTAACCCCGAGGCAGTGAGCAAGAAGGTGCGCGAGGCGTTCGCAAAGTTCCCCAACTGGCAGCGCAGCGAGGCAGAACTGCGGGAGTTGCGGAAGCAGGTGACGTTCGCCGTCATCGCCGAGGAAGACGACGTGGAGAAGGTCACCGCTACGGTCGAAGCCTTGTTCACCCTTTTGCAAAAGGGCTTCCGCCCATGAATAGTTGGCGCGACAAAGAGGAGTTCAAAACCCGCGTGGTGGAATGGGCTGCCAAGCTGGATGTGAAGATGCGTGGGCTGTATGTGCGCCCGATGCGCAATAAGTGGGCGTCATGCTCGACGGCGGGAACGCTGAGTTTCAACGACGAGTTACTGGGGTTGGATCGGGACTTGGGAGACTACGTGGTCGTTCATGAACTCCTACACTTCTCCGTGCCCAACCACGGCAAGCTTTGGAAAAGCCTGATGCGCGCGCACCTCGGGGAATATGAGCATCTCGAAGCGAGGATGAAGCAAGCCGCGCATAACCAGTTGCAGCGGCCGGCGTACCGCCGTCGCTGAACCGGAGCGTTATGCAATCAATAGGGCTTATCCAGGAGTCATGCATGAATAAAATATTCTTTGCGATACCGTGTGGTGATTTCTACTCTATACAGACTAAAAAAAGCACTCTGGTTTAAGGACTAGGTCAACTCCAACTCCCTTAGGTACTCGGCGGCCTGCTCGGGCGGCGTCGGATTAATGTAAAAGCCGGAGCCCCATTCAAATCCCGCCACCCGCGTCAACCGCGGGATGATTTCCAGATGCCAATGCCAGTCGTATTGTATGGTATTCCAGTACCACGATCGGTGCAAAGACGTCGTTGTGTTCGGGCTGGTGTGAAGCAAGAAATTATAAGGCGGATCGTTCAAACCAACCTTCAAACGCGCCATCACATCCTTCAAGAACTCCGCCAGGTAATGCGTGTCATAGTCGCTGATCTGACCAAAATCATGGTGATGCGTTCTCGGCACTAAGAATATCTCAAAAGGGAACCGGGAGGCGTACGGCGTGAAGGCAACGAATTGCTCGGTGGCTTTGATGATGCGCTCGCCGCTGCTCAGTTCCTGGGCAATGATATCGCACACTAAGCAGCGCTCCTTCAGGTGAAAATGGTCTTTGGCCGATTGCAATTCCTTGGCAACGGTGAGCGGCGTGACCGGCGTGGCAATCAATTGCGTATGGGGATGAGCCAACGACGCGCCCGCGGCTTGTCCGTGATTTTTAAACAACAAAACATATTTAAACCGCTTATCGCGTCGCAAATCATTCAAGCGCTCCCGATAAGCGTAGAGGACCTGTTTAAGCTGTTCGACCGGCAGGTCGCTCATATGCGCATCATGATCCGTCGTTTCAATGATAACTTCGTGAGCGCCGACGCCGTTCATGCGGTCATACAAGCCGACGGCGCGGCGATCCAGCTCGCCCTCAATCTTAAGGGCTGGAAACTTGTTGGAAACGACGCGCAATTTCCAGCCGGGCCCGTTGCGCGCGCTGCCCGGGTCGCGCACCGCAAAAATCTCCGGAGGCGTACGATCTTCATGCCCTTCATCGAACGGACAAAAGGTGGCTTTATCCGTTTCCGGTTCGATGATGAAATCGTTCGGGCGCATATTGCGCTCCGTGGCGATGATTACCCATCGCTTCTGAATCGGATCATGGCGTAATTCTGGCATAGCATTGATTCCTTAGTGAGGATTGGCATGGTACTGAGGGAAGACCCGCCCCGCCGCTCATAGGATCGCGCATATAATATATCGGCCGGAACGAATAAAATATTTAACCTTTCCGACGCAGAGAAGGGTTGCCGGCGCGTACACTTTGGCAAAATGCCTCCTTCAGTCACTCCAGTCAATCCTAGAAGTCTAAATAAGTTGCTCATGGTTTGCAACCTCAAAGTACGGCAAGCTGAAGTTCGATCCAAGGGGATACACCTTGTACGGGACAGCGCTCGGACTTACGCAGGCTTCTTATGATCGAGTTTCTGAGAAGTTGTTCATGCCCATTGGTGGGGCACCCCGATGAATGAAAACAGAACCGCCTGCGGTAGCGGGCGGTGGCCGAGCCGGGTAGGCCGCGACACACCCGGTCGCTACCCCAACCGGCACTGTTGCGGCGAGGTTATTATCGAGGGAGTCGTTCAGGCACCCTATGGGCACACCACGGCGTATGAAAACCGGGGGTCAGGGGTCGGGGAATGGAGAGGTCTTCATCTGGCCCCTGATCCCCGGCCCCCGACCCCGATTTTCAAGGGAGTTGACAGCCGTTTGAGGCTCTGATAATATTTTGAGCGGAATTGCTTCGGAGCGGGAATAACTCAGTGGTAGAGTGCAACCTTGCCAAGGTTGAAGTCGCGGGTTCAAATCCCGTTTCCCGCTCCAATAATATTCCCTAGGTCGCAAGATTCTCCTCAATAAAGGCGAGGGCGCGGTAGCCAAGCGGTAAGGCGATGGTCTGCAAAACCGTTATACGTGGGTTCAATTCCCACCCGCGCCTCCACTAGCCCACGCGAATCGATTCTGTTACACATTGAATTCTGTGTCACTCCTAGCATTGCCTACCGAACTCATCAGTAGAGTCGCATGGCAGGCGGGAGTCCACTCGGCCGGCGTGTGACAGCTTGCGGAGTTGCCGCGTATAGGGAAGTAATGCTGTAACTGTTCGGGGCGGTCGCCGGTCGGTCCCTGAAGGGGACCTTGTTAATAGCCGTGGGTGGCGCGGGGCGCCACCCACGGAATGCCATCGTCCCGGCCGGACCCTGAAAGGGTCCACGTAGGGTCCGGTGTGGGTGGACGACCACGACCCTTTCAGGGTCGGCCCGCGCAAGGGTTCTGGTCCGGGGGTGGCGAAACGCCACCCCCGGCTATTAACAGCGTCCCCTTTGGGGACCGGGCGCGTAGGGTCACCTTTTGTTGATAGGCTCACCAGCGGACCCCCTTAAACAGTTACGTACTGCGTACAGTTATCATTATGGAGACTTCATCGTCTGAGAAGTTAGTACGAGCCGTCGGCTTGTTCGGCCTCACCGCCATTGCCTTAAATGGTATGATCGGCTCGGGCATATTCGTATTGCCGGCGACGGTCGCCAAAATTCTCGGACCGGCGAGTCCATTGGCTTATCTGGTCTCCGGAATGGCGGTCGTTTTGATTGTCTTATGTTTTGCCGAAGTTGGAAGCATGTTTGAACGCGCCGGTGGACCCTACGTTTATGCGCGTGAGGCGTTCGGCAGTTTCATTGGGTTTGAGGTGGGTTGGATGTTTCTGTTGGCGCGCCTCACCGCGACGGCGGCCATCAGCAATGCCTTCACGGCGTATTTAGGGTTTTTTTGGCCGGCACTGGCTGGCGGGGCCGGTCGCATAGCCTCCATAACAGTCGCGCTTACCGCGCTGGCTTGGGTGAACATGCGGGGCGTGCGATTCGGCGCATGGACGGTGAATTTCTTGACGGTTGGGAAATTGGTCCCCATGCTTTTTTTCATTATAGCGGGACTGTTTCTTGTCGACCTGAGGCCGCAGACGTTCCCGTTGGTCATCAACACGGCCGCCTTGCGGCAAGCCGGCTTGGTGCTGATATTTGCCTTCGGCGGATTTGAGTTTGCCTCGGTTCCCAGCGAAGAGGTGATTAACCCGCGACGCAACCTGCCATTGGCGCTGATGGCGGCCATTGGCATAACCGTGATCCTATACCTCTTCATACAGATCGTTGCCTTTGGCGCTCTGCCTGAGTTGGCTTCGGCTACGGCGCCTTTGGCCACGGCCGCGCAACGCTTTCTTGGTTCAATGGGCGCCGCGGTTATGACTTTGGGGGCCATACTTTCCACAACCGGAACCAACAGCGCCACGTTGCTCGTCGGACCGCGTGTCTTTTACGTGTTGGCGCGAGATGGCCGGTTGCCGGCCGTGTTGGCCCGTGTTCATCCCCGCTTTCGCACGCCTTATGTTTCAATCGCGCTGTTTGCTGTGATGGCATGGATTCTGGCGGTGTTCGGCAGCTTTGCGCAACTGGCCGCGGTCAGCGCCATTGCGCGCTTGCTCTATTACATTACCACCTGTTTATCCGTGCCGATCCTGCGTCGTAAGATGCCGCAGGCCGAGCGCGCCTTCAAGCTGCTCGGCGGGCCGCTCATTCCCGGGGCAGCCGTGGCCATTTCTTTATGGTTATTGACCGGCAGCACGGCCGGCCAGGTCATGATGGGCGTGGGGGCTTTGCTACTGGGAGGCTTGATTTACGGGCTACAGTCGCGAGCCGTAAGGGTACCACTCGACCACGTCGGTTAGCTTGGCATGGATGGCGGACGTTGGAAATGCGCGCCTGTACGCGTATAGACCATCTCCAAGCGCAGGCATTCATTGGGTCCTTGCGACTTCGGTAATTATGTTATAATCGGTTTTCCCTGACGCGATCGGTCAAGCAGGCCGGCGTAATAGGTCTCATTGATCAAGGCAGGGTGCGAGTTTGACGTATACAAGTTTCGTCGAATTTCAGGTTGTCTCTTTGTAGTCTTGCCTTGGGGACGGGCCTTGTGATTTAATAGGAACGATTTGCTCCAGGGAGTACCATCATGAAATTATTCCGGTTCAAGAAGTCGGACCAGATCGCCTACGGTGTTGTGGCCAATGATCATGTTCAAACGATTCATGGGAGCATCTTCGACGCCTTCACCATGACGAAAGCGATCTATGCACTGGCCGAGGTCGAATGGTTGCCGCCTTGCGAACCGACTAAAATTGTCGCGATCGGCCGCAATTACCGCGAGCATGCGAAAGAAATGGGCCATGATGTTCCTGCCGAGCCCTTGCTGTTTATCAAGCCCTCTACCGCGGTGATAGGCACAAAGCAAAAAGTCATACTGCCGCCCATCTCGAAGCGCGTCGATTTTGAAGGGGAAGTCGGCGTCGTGATTAAGAAAAAAGCCTACCGGCTGGGCCCGCAGGAGAACCCAATGGATTACGTGTTGGGGTATACCGGCGCGCTCGACATCACGGCGCGTGATCTGCAAAAGCAGGATGTTCAGTTTACGCGCGCCAAAGGGTTCGATACGTTCGCGCCGATAGGACCGTGGATTGAGACGGCGCTGAATCCGAAGGACATTGGATTACAAACATGGGTTAATGGCGAGCTGCGCCAATCCGGCTCAACCCGGGATTTGATTTTTCCCATCGATTATTTGATTCGGTTTATTACGGAGGTCATGACTTTGCTGCCTGGCGATGTGATTTTTACCGGTACGCCTGCCGGCGTAGGGCCTCTCTCTCCGGGCGATGCGGTGGAACTTCGCATACAGGAATTAGGCACGCTGGCGGTCAATGTGGCGATGTGCCCGTGTCCGGCTTAAAATCGACTAGGGAAGCTAAGTGCAACAGTTCTTAATTGCAATTAAGTATTTTTCTTGGCACAGGAGTTGTTTTTATTAATGGCCCCGGAGGGGCCGTGGAGATTAGCCTGGGGCCAGCAGAGCGCAGCCCCAGGAATAGGACCATGCCAGCCTCCCGCGCGGCCCTGGAAGGGCCGCTGGAGAGCCGTAGCCGATGCCGTCCAGCGCCCCTCCAGGGCGCATCTGGGACGGGTCACGCGGTCCAGGGGCTGCGCTCCGCTGGCCCCTGGCTAATCTTCACCGCCCCTTCAGGGCGAAACCGCTAAAAAATTATCTCAGCGGGGAGGAGCCTTTGTCCGAGATAAGAGGTAACCTTTACCCCCCTGAAATATTCGTGATCGTATTTTTGAAGTGCTGTGCTAAACGAGCGGACCAATGGGCGGCAGTTTAATTTAGATACGGCACCGGATTCAGCGCGCGGCAATCGGGTTGCGATTTGAGATGACGAATGAAAAACATAACCGCCTGCTGTAGCGGGCGGGTAGGCCGATGTGGGTAGGCAGCAGCATACCCGGTCGCTATCGCAACCGGTACTGTTGCGCCGGGGTTGTTATTAAGGGAGTTCCTCATGCGCCCTGTGGGCGCACCCCGATGCATGAAAATAGTAACGATATCCCTGGGAGCGCCGGCATCCTTGCCGGCGAGTCCCGTAAAGGATCGAGGCCACCCTTGCCGGCAAGGATGCCGGCGCTCCCAGGTATTTTCAGAGGAGTCGAATGCTATGAAATTCTTTTTGGATACGGGAAGCCTAGCGGAGATTCGCGAAGCAGCAGCTTTGGGCATTGTGGATGGCGTCACCACCAATCCGTCGCTGGTGGCCAAGGAAGGTGTAGATTTCCGCGAGCTGATCAAGGAAATTTGTGATGTGGTGAACGGGCCGGTGAGCGCCGAGGTCCTTTCGACAGAAACCGAGCTCATGATAAAAGAGGGACGGGAACTGGCCAAGATTCACAAGCACGTCACAGTAAAAGTCCCTATGATAAAGGCCGGAATCCCGGCCATCAAGGCGCTGTCCGGCGATGGCATCAAGGTCAACGTTACGCTGGTGTTCTCGCCGTCGCAGGCGATTATTGCGGCCAAGGCGGGAGCCGCGTTCGTCAGCCCATTCATTGGTCGCCTGGATGACGTCAGCGAGCACGGGATGGGACTGATCCAGGATGTCCTGCAGATTTACCGCAACTATGATTACAAGACCGAAGTGCTGGTCGCCTCAATTCGGCATCCCATGCACGTCGTAGAAGCCGCTAAGATTGGTGGCCACATTGCGACCATGCCGTTTAAGGTGTTCGAGCAGTTGTGGAAACATCCGTTGACCGATATTGGTCTGGATCGTTTTCTGAAGGACTGGCGGCAGGCCAAGGATAAATTGGCGACGGCCCGATGAAAGCCGACAACGCTCAAACCCTCTCCATTGGATTAATCAGATGGACTTAACCGCAAAGTTAAATGAATTGGCTCGGCGGAATCAAGAGGCCGAGGTGGCTGGCGGTGCGCAGCGCATCAAGCGGCAGCATGAAGCCGGCAAGCTGACCGCCCGTGAGCGCGTTCTCTTTCTTTTGGACGAAGGCTCCTTCGAGGAGCTGGACCGCTTTATGGTTCACCGCTGCACGGACTTCAATATGCAGGAGCAGCTATATCCCGGCGATGGCGTGATTGCCGGGTATGGCCGAATCGGCGGACGTCTGGTCTACGTTTTCGCGCAAGATTTTACCGTCTTCGGCGGGAGTCTCAGTGAAACCTACGCAATAAAGATCTGCAAAATTATGGACCTGGCCATGAAGATGGGAGCGCCGATCATTGGGTTGAATGATTCCGGCGGGGCGCGTATTCAAGAAGGCGTAGTGTCGCTGGCCGGCTATGCCGATATTTTCCTGCGCAACACGCTGGCATCCGGAGTAGTTCCACAACTCTCGGCCATCATGGGTCCCTGCGCCGGCGGCGCGGTTTATTCTCCGGCCATAACCGACTTTACGATTATGGTGCGCGGCACCAGCTATATGTTTGTGACTGGGCCGGACGTCATAAAAACCGTAACGCACGAGGAAGTCACGAAAGAGGAATTGGGCGGCGCGCAGACGCACGGATCGGTTAGCGGCGTCTCGCATTTTACGGCCGATGATGATAAGTCCTGCTTGACGCTCATACGCGAATTGCTGTCCTTCTTTCCCTCAAATAACTTGGAGGACGCTCCGCTCAGGCCTTCCCATGATCCTCCCGACCGGTCGGATGAAAGCTTAAATACCATCGTCCCCGCCGCGCCGGATCAACCCTATGACATGAAGGATATCATTTTGCGCGTGGTTGACGATGGACAGTATCTTGAAGTGCACGAGGATTATGCTAAGAACATATTGGTGGGATTTGCACGACTCGGAGGAAAATCGGTGGGCGTCGTCGCCAACCAGCCCGCGCATCTGGCGGGCGTTCTCGACATCAATTCTTCTTTAAAGGCGGCGCGCTTTGTGCGGTTTTGCGACGCCTTCAATATTCCATTAATTACTTTTGAAGATGTCCCGGGATTTTTGCCGGGAACCCAGCAGGAGTTCGGCGGAATTATCAAGCATGGCGCCAAGCTGCTCTATGCTTTTGCGGAAGCGACGGTGCCCAAAATCACGGTGATCACGCGCAAGGCTTACGGCGGCGCCTACTGTGTTATGTCGTCCAAGCATATACGGGCGGACATTAACTATGCCTACCCCACGGCCGAGATTGCGGTGATGGGGCCGGAAGGCGCGGTCAATATCCTTTATAAAAGCGAGCTGGCCCAGGCGAAAGAGCCGGCGGCGCAACGGCAGGCGCGCGTCGAAGAGTTCCGAGAAAAATTTGCGAATCCGTATGTGGCGGCCGCACGCGGCTTCATCGATGAAGTCATCGAGCCGAGATTCACTCGTAAGAAGCTGATTTCCGCGTTAACTATGCTGGAAACCAAGCGCGATACCAACCCACCGAAGAAGCACGGAAACCTCCCTATCTGAAGCCTGCTATGAAAAAATATTTGTAGCGATCCAACCACCCACGCGTTGGAGCACACCGCCGATACAGAACCGGGAGCGGTAGCGACCGGAAGGTGGGACGCCTGTGCCACTTTTCAAAAAACATTTTTTTGAAAGATATAGTGCGCACGCGCGACCCCGCCGAGGTACACTCAGACCCGTTGTTGGCTCTACGGTTTTAGGCATCCGGTACGATTTTTGGTATTGAAGACGATGGGGTCGTAGAGTGAAGTGTAAGTATTGGTCATAAATTTTTTAGCCCGTAGCTATGGTTCAATCGTCCCGACAGCGTCGGGACGGAAGGGATTTTTGCCGCCTGATCTACCGTGCCTTGAAAGGCACGGCTAGCGTCATTAGGCCGCTACGCGGCCACAAACCGGTACACCCAAGGCGATACCAAATGTGCAAACTCCAGGACCCCGCGGGGCTGGATTTTGACATCCGCGCGTTTCTAAGCATCGAACTTCACGTCGAGTAGAAATCGCGTGCAATCCTGTCGCAATAATGCTAAATTTAAAAAGTCACACCCCCAACGCTTCCAGCCGGGGTTAGAGTTTAGCGCACACGAACTCAGAAAATAAATTTACGGAGCGCCGCGATGCAGATCAAGCATATGTTTAAGTCGGGCAAGCCCCTGTTTTCGTTTGAATTTTTCCCGCCAAAAAACGATGAAGGTATGATCAATCTATACGCCACTGTGGCGGCCTTGGTGCAATTGAATCCCTCGTTTGTTTCGGTTACCTATGGGGCGGGAGGGAGCACGCGCGAGCGGACAGTGGACTTGGTATCGCGGATTAAGAATGAGATTGGGTTGGAAACGATGGCGCATTTGACGTGTGTCGGCGCCTCGCGGATGGAAATTGCCCAGGTGCTCGACCGCCTGCAGGCCAGCGGCATCGAGAACGTGCTGCCGCTGCGCGGCGACCCGCCCAAAGGCGAAGAGAAGTTCGTGGCGCCCATCGACGGATTTTCCTATGCGTCCGACTTGGCGCGCTTCGTCCATACGAACTACTCATTTTGTTTGGGCGGCGCCTGCTATCCGGAAGGGCACGTAGAGTGTCAAGATCGACAACGCGATTTGGAAAATCTGAAGATCAAGGTTGCGGCCGGCATAGATTTCCTTATTACGCAGTTATTCTTTGATAATAAGGATTACTTCGAGTTTGTGGATCGCGCCCGCAAGACAGGGATTAGCCTGCCGATTATCGCCGGCATCATGCCCATCACCAACGTGGCTCAAATTAAGCGCTTTACCAATATGTGCGGGTCGACGATCCCGACGCAGTTGCTAAATAGGTTGGAGAAGGTGCAAGACAACGAAGCGGCCGTTCTGGAGGTAGGCATTGAGCACGCTACGCAGCAATGCCGTGAGTTGCTGGAGTCCGGCGCGCCGGGCATTCATTTCTACACGCTCAACAAATCACCGGCCACGCGGACCATTTTCAAGAATCTGAAGCTGGCGGGTTATGTTTGAGCGGAGCCATAGCGTGTAGCGGCGGAACCGAACACGTATAAGCCCGGCGCCGCGTTCATCGGCGCTGCGCCAAGGTCGTGAAATGTTTTACGAGACGCGGTTGAGAACGGCGCGTATAATGCCTTCGGCAACGTTGTATTTTCGCAGGAAAGCTTCGCGCTCTTGCTTCATTTTGACGACCCACGCCTGATACTCGGCCAGGCGACCGCGACGTTCATAGAAAAGTTTGGGGTTGAGGATTTCATCGGGCACTTGCGCCAGCAGCCGCGCATTCTCGGGCGCCTTTACGTCAACAATCTGATAACCAAAGTCCGTATCGACCGTCCAGCCAATGGCGCCGGCCAACATAGCCTCCAACATAGCCGAGCTGTGCCGGATTTTGACTTTGAGCGCCAAACCCGCCTCAACATCCTTTTGATCGCCGCCGATATATCCGGTATTCATCAGCCACATATCCGCTCGTACCGTCTTGGCAATCTCGCTGAACCGCTGCGCCTGCAAGCCATGCGGACGGGGAAAGAAAGGCTGCGTAAACGGCGAGCGCGTCTTGCCGCGCGCCTTGCCGGCGGCGGAGGTTTTTGAAGTTTCGCCCAGCATGAAATAACCGGCGGCTTGCTCGGGAGTGACAAACCGCAAGATCCCGGGCATCGCGGCTTCTTTGCCTTCGTCGCGATTCAATATGCCCATGGATCCCACTGAAGGAATATTGTGGAGATCGGCGGCCTCCTTGATGGCGCTCAGCGGAAACACCGAGCGGCCGTTTTGCGTCCATAGCACGAAATCCCAGCCATCGCGCGGAATATCATTGGCGTCGACCACATTTTCGTATTTTATCTTATGGTTGAGATAAGCCTCGACATTTTCCGGCGACGCGCCGGTCTGTATAAGAATGTCCTTGTGGAAGCGGACTTCCTCGGGAGTAAGCCGTCCTTTGCTGAAATCCAAAGTTCCGTCCGGGCTGAAATAGGCGTTCTCGATCCAGCCTGTCGGGCTGGTGGTGCCATCGTAAATCGCCGGTTCGGTTTCCCGTGTGAGGCCGAAGGTTTTGGCAAAACAGCCGTTCTCCGTAACCGAGCATTCTCCATTCGGCCAAAAGCCGACCATATCGTCCTGCACCGGTTGCGTCAGATCGCCCTGCTTACTGAAGGTGGTGGTCGTTTTGCCGGTGCCGCTCAGTCCCATAATAGTCATGGTGATTAACCGCCCCTGCGCCTTTACCACTTTGGCGCCGGCGTGCAGCACAAGACCGCCTCGCTGATAAACATAGTCATTCAGCATGCGCAAAGCGGATTTCTTGCTCTCGCCAAAGTAATCCGGCCCGATGATATAGGTAACGTAGTTTTCGAGATCAACGACAATCGCTTGATTGCCCGGCATGCCTTCGGCGCGATGGCCCGGGGTGTAAACAATATGGAAGTCCGGTCGATAGCCCTCGGCCAATTGCTCGCGCGTTTCGACGGCGGTCCGGGGAAAGGAGAGAATCTGCTGCATGGCCGCGATGTTGGAGCCTTCCGGCGTGTATAACCAGCGCACCGGAACGGCCCGGCGTCCAATGCCTAGGTAGCCGTCGATTTGCACCAAGGCCCCGACTTTCTCGATATAGCGCCGCTGGCTCTCGATTAAAAGTTTGGCCTTCTCCGGGTCGATGAGGTTGCCGGAGTAACGATCTTTGTGCGTCTCAGGAGTAATAATATAAGTCCACTGCGCCTTGCGGTCCTTATTGCGACTGATCTTATTAATACTGCCATACACCGTTTTGCACGTGGCCGGCGTGTGTTTCAGAGTTAATCCCTTGAGTTCTTCCTGTGTGGGATTCTCATAAACCTTCACCTTGTATAACTGATGATTTAATGAAATGGAATCGCCTTCGCGAGTAATCATGACAAGCTCCTTTATTACATAAGTCGTTGTACTTTGACGGAGTTGTTATTGAATGATACGGTTGTGCTCCGTAGAGCCATTGCGGCCCTCACCTTCACTAAGCCGGTCCTACCGCAGACAATCACCGGTGGCACTGGCGGGCGCCCCATATTAGTTAGCCGGTCAAGCGGCCGGTCTTCCCGCCGTGATGCCAACTTTTCCTCATATTATCCTCGTTGGTCATTACAGGAATTAAGGGGGGGCCGGCGACATTAGCTATTCGAGTGCGCTACCCAGCGAGCCGTTCTTTCGCTAACCGATCCGTACGGGCCCTACATAAAATCGTATGATAGCCTAAGAATCAGACCCTTGTCAATTGAGCTGGGAATTGAGCCTGAAGTTCGATCATAACAGACGTAAGGATACAACCATATAGCCCAGAACGGGGCGGGCAGAGCAAAGCCCAGGGGGAAGCGAGCGCGGAACCCTGTCGACGATCAAGCTTACCGAGATTAGAGTGACCGGCAGTGCCACGCTCAATGCCCCCACCGACGGACGAACCGCACGCAAATTAAATCGATCGACGGTTGACCGGAGCGTGTGATTATGACAAAAGATGTGCCGATGAGTGCGACTTGTCTTCACTCTGGGTACCGCGTTCCGGGGGACCGCCGGCCATGGCCGTGTGACGATATTTCGAGTTACGGTTTCAACGTAGCCAGGGTAAACGCCGGCCGCTGCTTAATGTCGGCCCATTCCACACAGTACTCATCGCGCTCAAGATAATCGGCCGTGGCGACCTGGTTGACATCATTCTTGTCGCGATACTGAAAATAGTAAATGCGGTAGCTCTTACTGATCGCTAAACCCCCCGACTTCTCATGCGCAAACTTTCCGACAAAATTCCCGATGCGCTCGCCCTTGCGGTTGAAGACCGCAATATCTTTCCAGGCCTCATCGGGCAGAAACTTCAGGACGGAATTGGTAATGGGCATCAGATCCGTGTCGTTGAGCGCAAAGAGCGCGGCGTAGGGGATCTCTTGGCGCGCCAGCGTTTTTTCGATGAGGTCGGACAGTACTTCCGATTTGGGAGAGAATCCAGTATCACGCGACAGCATTTCGCGCAGACGGCTATGCAAAGCGGGATAGTCAACGCGGGCCGGCAATTTGGCCAATGCAGCATCGAGGTCTTCCCACCGAACTACTTTTGGCTTGCCGCGTGTCTTGAGTTTTTGCGGCGTGGCTTGACGCAGCGGTTCTGACGCTTCCTTGGCGACCATTTCGATAGCCTCGGCGCCTTTAGTATCCGAAGCACCGCTGGAGGCGGGAGAACAGGCCAGCACACTCAAGGCTATCAGGGCGACTCGATGGATGGCTATTTGTCTGCGGCTAATCTTGATCCCTCGCATGGCACGTCTCCTTACGTGTGTAGGCCGCGGCCCTTTGCTTTGGCGACGGGTTCGGATCGCCTGGGATGCCACGCCCATAAGGGGCGCCGTCTCGATAACCTCGACCTTAGCACATCGTTTCATAAATTCATTAACATATTTTTCATATGGGTGGCGCAGACCCTTGGTTCGGCGACTGGAGTTTGGACATTTTGATGGCCCGAAGTGCCGAGTCCCGCCTTGCGGGGCGGCAGCATAAAGCCTGGGGCGTGAGCCCCAGGAACGCGTCACTCCTACACTATAAGCCCCGCTCTGCGGGGCGACAGCAAGTTGGCGTTCCTCCGGTAGGGCGCTGTCGCCCCGCAGAGCGGGGCTGGGGGTCATTTCATATTCTCACACCCTGGGGTTCCGCTGCGCTCCACCCCAGGCTTTATGCTTTCGCCCCGACAAGGTCGGGGCTCTTCCGGCCTCGGCGACGAGCCGGCTATCCCGCTTAAACTCTGGTATCCATATTGTTCTTGCGCAGCCGCTTGATATCTTCGCCGAGCATCATGGAAATCAATCCGGCGAAGCTGACTTTAGGCGCCCAGCCCAGCTTGCGGTAAGCCTTCGAGTAATCGCCGCGCAAGTGCTCGATATCTTGCTCGCGTATGAGCTTGGGATCGACTTCGATGTAGTCTTCCCAATTTCCGATATTGACCGTGGCGAAGGTAATCTCTATGAGGTCGCGTACCATATAGGATTTGTTCGTGGCAATGACGTAGTCCTCCGGGCTCTTACTCTGGAGCATAGCCCACAGCGCTTCGACGTAGTCTCCGGCGAATCCCCAATCGCGCTTCGTATGTAAACTGCCAACCGGAATCTTGCCATGCGACCGCCCCAGCTTTATACCGGCCGCCGCATCGGTAAACTTGTGTACGGCAAATTGCAAATCTCTGCGCGGCGATTCGTGGTTAAACATGATGGCGTTGCACGCAAACACCTGGTGAGTTTCTCGAGATTGCTGAACCAACTCGTGCGTCCACTTCTTGGCCTTGCCGTATGGCGAGATTGGACTCATCGGAGTGGTTTCCGTCTGCGGAAGTTCGGTAGGATTTCCGTAGATATCCGAGGAGGAGGCGTTGCAAAAACGTACGGGTTTTCGCTCATGCCTTCGTATGGCTTCGAGAAGATGCTTGGCGCTTTCGGTGATAACCTCGGAAATCTGTATGGGCCGCTCCCAGCAGAAGGGTATGAAACTGGGTCCGGCCAGATGATAGACCTCGTCAAAGCCACTATCCAGCAGTTCAGCAGCGGCGTCATACGTGGTCAAATCCGTCTGAACCAATTGAATGTTCTGGCGAACTTTTTCCAGGCGCCAAAGCTGGGCTGGGTCCAGCGACCGCGTCGTGCCGACGACCTCGTAATCTTTTGCCAGCAGGAATTCCGTGAGGTAGCTTCCATCTTGCCCGCTGATGCCGGTAATGAGCGCCCGTTTCTTGACCGGCAGCGTTTTGCTAATGCCTCGCCCCAAGTACTTTCTAAATTTGGAAAACCCCATACGGCTGCCTTCCCATTTCAGATTTTACGAATCAGTTTGATTATAGCATAAGAAAAGGTTTCCGCTTAGGAGGTGTCTCCCATTCAGCTACAGCGCGTGGTTTTAGATCACTGGGGTTCCGTCATTTTATCATCCTTGGTTTTGCGATAGAGCGGAGGCAGTATGTTTTGCGCCGTTAGATTAGCGCCGAGCAATAGAATGAGCGACGAAATATAAGCGCCCACAATCAAGGTGACGGTGATCGTGAACGGCCCGTAAGATCGTTGAAAGTGCAAGCTCGGCAGGCACGCGACGAAAAGATAGCGCGCAATTTCCCAGAGCGCTCCGCTGAACAC
This sequence comes from Acidobacteriota bacterium, assembly GCA_016179055.1. Lineage (GTDB taxonomy): Bacteria > Acidobacteriota > UBA6911 > JACOSC01 > JACOSC01 > JACOSC01. Next base: position 24,473 of record JACOSC010000191.1, on the reverse strand, counting down.
CGCGGCCGGCAGGACCTCGGCCAGGGTGACCTTGCGGTTGGGCAATACATAATAAATGAGCGCAATAATCGAGAGAGCCAATACAAAAGCCGTAAGCTTAACCAAAGTCCGGTCAAGGACGAGCGCGACCTCCCGAGAGGCCCCTACGGCCGGCGAGAGTAGGATGGGCTTGAGGGTCACGATCACCGCGGCCGCAGCGACGGTCAGACCGCCGCACGTCAAAACCAGAAGAAACGATGTGAGTTGATTCTTTAAGAAACTTCGATTCTTTTCGACCCCCCAGGCTCGGTTTAGCGCCAATTCCACGGGAAGCAATATGCCCATGCTGGTGAAAATCAGAAGCCCCATGGATAAAACCGGCGCTTGCCGTCGAGCTTGCAGCATGGCTTTGATATTGCGAATGATGAAATCCTGTCCGGTCGGAAGATACTCGGCGATCAACTGCAACGTCGCCTGATACCCTTGCGGCCAGTGAAGCGCCTCTTTGCAAAAGCTCAAAACCAGTATGGTGAAGGGCAAGAAGGACAGCATGGCGTTAAAAGCGATGGCCGAGGCCAAGACGTATACTTGGCTGCCAAAGATGTCTTTGAAGGCCGGCCAGACCTTAAGGAGCAAGTTCCGTAATCGGTAGAAGAAGGTGCTGGGAATTGGCTGTTCCGGGAAAGTCATGGGTACGACTCAAGACGCCGGAAGTCAGAATTCCGACTCTGTGGGCAGACAAAAATTTTGCATCTTCTCAATAAATCGGGGTAAGGGATTATTCCAAAAATGCCAGGACCCACGGACTCATGTCGTCACTGAATCTTGGAAGAAGCCCTTACCCAATTTATGGAGAAGATACCCGCCGGCCCTGAAAGGGCCGAATAAGATAGCCGGGGGTGGAGCGGAGCGCAACCCCCGGTGCTCCCCGCCCCCACGTTTCGACCCTGAAGGGGTCGAACTCTACCGCCGCCCGTGCCTTTAGGCGACCCCTTCAGGGTCGAACGAACTCCGGTCATGCCTGACCGGGGGTTCCGCTCCGCTCCACCCCCGGCTATCTTAGGTATCCCTTTCAGGGATATGATTGGCCGGCCTCGCGGCTTCTCAATAAATCGGGGTAAGGGATTATCCAAAAAATGCAGGGGAGCACGGCCACATGTCATTACTGAATCTTGGGAAAAGCCCGTACCCCGATTTATTGAGAAGATACTAAATTCCGCTATTAATAATGTGCAAGAAATGAGAGCTTACTTTGTCATGCGGCGAAGGCCGGAGACTCAGGGCGCTTTGGCGCTGCGCTGGCCCGTTAACCGCTCGTACTCCCGCTGCAGCGAGGTGAGGTGCTGTTTTTCCGCTTGAGTGAAACTTACAAAGATCCGCTTGCCTTTGGAATCTTTGAAGCGTTCGGCATAACGCTGGAAAAACTCGTAGGAATCCCGCTCGGAATCGATCGCGATGGTCAGCGCCTGCAATTCATTCGTGTCCTCATTAATCAGCTTGGGGATCGCCTCCCCGGGTGGGAAGATTTCATCCAGAATGGCAGGATTGAAATGCAAGAATTGCGGTTCTTGCGCCAAAGTCTTATTTCGACTGAGCAATTTCTCGTATTTAATCTTTAGAACGGCCAAGTGATCCTTCTCCTCGTCGGCGATCTTGGAAAACATTAAACGCCCGGACGCGTTCTTGGTGTGTTCGGCGGCAGCCCTGTAGAAATCCAGGCCTTTGTTTTCAAAATCAATAACAATGCGCAAGGCATCCCTGAGGAAGACCTTGTCGTTAACCGTCTCGGTGCGCCGGACGGAGCCGGTCCGCTTATGCTGACAATCATTGCAGGTTCCATAAATTTGGAAGCTATGGTAGAGCGGCTCAAAGCCGTAGTAGCGAATGATCTCCTCCTGCAACTGTTCAAGATCCGTACTGAGAAACTCAATGGTCTTCTTGCAGGTCGTGCAAATAATATGATGATGGTGGGGATGATTATAGAAATGTTCAAAACGCGTGCGTCCGTCGCCCAAATCTACTTCACGCGCCAGGCCGCAGGCCACCAAGGATTTCAAAGTTCGGTAGACGGTTACGTAGCCGATGCTGAGATCTTTCTGCTTGGCCTGTTGATACGTATCTTCCACGCTCAAGTGCCCTTCAGTCTTAAGGAAAGTGTCGAGAACTAATTCTTTCTGCGCCGTCCGATTCAGGCCATGCTCTTTGAGATAATCAAAGAAAACCTCCTTTTCTCGCTTGGTCTTGGTCAACATAAGAATCCCGCCATTTCCTGCGATTCACCCGCCTAGGCCCATTGAGCCCATGTCGCTTACAAAAAAGATGGCGACCCGATCGGTCGCCATCTTGAGAAGAATCCTTTCCCTGAATGGTTAGGCACCGGAGCCTAGCGCGTGTAAACGGCGGGCGCTGCAATTCCCCTTTCCAATTGATCGCGGTGGAGCATCATGCCCTGGCGCGAGAAGTACGCCATTTCAAACTGCTGGGTTAGTTCCAGCGCCGGAGTTGGGCATGCCTCTTCACAAAGCCCGCAAAACATACAGCGCGACAGGTCAAAATCATAGGTGGTCAGCACCCACTTCTTGGTAACTGGATCCTTGTCGCGACCGACCGTGATAAGGTCCAGCGGACACGCCAGCGAGCAGAGATTACAGGCTATACAATAGGTTTCGCCCGTTTCGGGATCCGCATTAAGCCGTGGAATGCCTCGGTAGCGCTCAGCCAGCAAGGGACGCTGTTTGGGATATTGCTCGGTCACTGCATGGGAAAAGAAATGTCGCAGAGTGATCCGCATCCCCTTAAACAGCTCGAGCAGAAACACCGTCTTCAGGACCTTTTTCAGCACGCTTAGAGCTCCTTAAAGAAAGGAAATAGCTGGCGAGAAACTTTAGGGCGGCGCAACTTGCTGAGCGCTTTCTTTTCGATCTGTCGAATACGCTCGCGGGAGAGCGATAGTTTGTCCCCAAGTTCCTGCAGAGTATGCGGCCGGCGGTCCGCCAAACCAAATCGCATCTTGATGATTTCCTGCTCACGTGGATTCAAGTGGTATAAGAGCGCCTCAATCTGACCGCGCAGCTCATTATCACAGTACCATTGAAAAGGCGAAGGAGTCACTCCATCGGCCAAAGTGTTCTCCACCTTAAAGTCTTCATCATCGCCTAACACTTCGTTCAACGAGATGGGCTCTTTAATCAGCTCCAGCATCTGATTTATCTTCGACGCAGAAGTGTGCAAGCGGCGGGCGATCTCTTCCGGCGTCGGATTTCGCCTAAGGCGGTTGGATAGCTCATTCACCACGTTCTTGATTTTCCGCATGAGCTCCATACGGTGCACCGGCAGGCGGATCGCCTTTGATTTCTCATCGAGGGAGCGAAGTACGGCCTGCTTGATCCACCAAGTGGCATACGTGGAAAACCGATAGCCGCGCTGATAATCAAACTTCTCCACCGCCTTAATCAAGCCAATGTTGCCTTCTTGAATAAGATCAGAAAGCGAAAGGCCATGATTAATGTATTTCTTGGCGATAGAAAGGACCAGCCGCAAGTTGGACTCGACCAACTTATTTTTGGCCGCCTCCACACGAACCAAGGTCCGTTCAATATCGCTAGCCTGTTTCTTAATAAACCTACGAGACATGGAATAGCGTCTTTCGAGCTCCGCCATTTTTCTTTCAAAATTCCGTATGTCTCTTTGGTAGATCGCCGCTTTCTCGGCGCTGCGCGTCTGCTTCAAGCTGCGGCGCAGCTTAATAATTTGCTGTTCATCTTTATGGACAGAATCGGAAAGGCCGCGTACTTTACGGATCATGGTCAACTTAAATTCTTCCGTCAGCGCCAATGACCGAACCGACTGGGACATGAACACCCAGCAACGCAGCAGCCCGTATTGCTGACGGCGAAACACGGGCCCATGTCCGGAGATTTTCGCTAAAGTAGCTCCAATTAGTTTAAATTTCGCATAGTCCCTCGTCAGCCGCTTAACGAACTTGCGGGTCTCTTTATTCAAGCGCTGGATCGTTTCAGGGTCTTCACTCTCGTTCCACGGATAGCAGATAAATGGGTATTGCGCACAGTGCTCCTCCTCGGCCTCCTGATAGGCATCGAGGATTTCTTCCTGCACAAACCTGGATTTGGACAAGACCTTCAGCAACGCTATGCGCCCGCGCTCCAATTCCTTGGCATAGGCAACCTCTTCGGCTGGCTTTAATAAGCCATATTTTCCCATCTCCTTGAAATAAAAATTCAACGGGCTAGGAGAATATAAGCCTTCCTCGTGAAAGCCGACGCGCTCCGTTTCTTCCTCTTCCAGTACCCCCTCGGCACCGCCGGCCTCCAGATCGCCATCCGTGGCCCCCTCCTCAAAACCTAGCTCAGGAACCGCCTCTGCATCGGGATCTCGGCGGTGGCCATTGTCGTCCGGCTCGTGAAACAACCCGTTATCTTTTTCCACGTAGGTGCTTTCCTCAAGATAGCGCTCGTCCAGATACACTGCACGTTTATTGGTTTGATGGCCTTTGCTAATCAAGTTATCGCTCCTAAGACGATTAAGGCTCGTCAGGACTTAGCATGATTAAAGGATTGAGAGGGTATGTACACGATGGTCTCGCTTGGCATCCTACCATGCTAAAGCCATTCGAACCGAACTTTGTTTAAACTTCCGACCTCGCCGTTGAGGCTCGGCGTGGCCGGCACTGCTACCCTACGTTTACAACGATTTCTCCATCCAAGGCGCTAACAGTAAAGGTATCCCCCTGTTTCAGATGCTTGGTTAAAGGAATTGTAATAAGCTCATCCATGGTGCGTTTGAGGAAGCGCGCACCGTACTCCATGCTAAATCCTCGCTCCACAACCAAATTCATGGCCTCATCCGTAATGGTTAGGCCCTTCCCTCCGCCAGCCAGGCGCTGAGTTATGCGCTTGATATTCAGTGTGGCAATGTCTTTGACCTCCTCTCTCGTTAAGGGGGAGAAAACTACAAATTCGTCGATGCGATTACGAAATTCCGGCGTGAAACGGCGCTCGGCCTCTTTAAGCACCTCGCTCCGTATGACGTTTGAAATATTGGTTCTTCCATCGCTGGACATAAAACCCAGCGGTTGTGTAAATCGCTTGAAATTATCGCTGCCGAGGTTGCTGGTCATGACGACCACCGCGTCGCTCAAGTAGGCTTTCTTGCCGCGCCCGTCGGTCAACCAGCCCTCATCGAAGGCCTGTAGAAACAAGTGGAGCAGCAAAGGCGACGACTTCTCGATCTCATCCAGCAGCAGAACGGTGTAGGGATTCTCCTGCAACTGCGCCGTCAGTATGCCGCCGCGCTCCGAGCCGACGATCCCTCTAGGCATGCCAATGAGTTTTTCCACCGAAACCGTCCCGTCCTGATACTCGGACATGTCGATCCGAATCATCTTCATATCATCGCCGAATAAGAATTCGGCCAAAGCCTTAGCCAGTTCGGTTTTCCCCACACCGGTGGGTCCTAAGAAAAGAAAAACACCGTCAGGTTTATAAAAATTCTCTTTTAAGGGACCTTTGTTGAGACGAAGGCGGTCGGATAACACGCCAATAGCCTCTCGCTGTCCAACCACCCGACGCGATAAAGCTTCCTCCATCAGGCGCAGGCGGTCGCCAGTTTCTCGGCAAATCATATCCTCGGGAATTCGGGCGTCCTGTGAGATAACCTTGATGACATCTTGTGTGGTTACCACCCCCCGCGGCATTTTCTCTTTCCAGTTCGACCCCATACCGGAGGGCGCGGGTTGACCGGCATGGGCAATTTCGACTTTTACCGCGGCCGTATCCAGCCAGCCAATTACTTTATCCGGCATCCGCAACGATCGCATGTAACGCGGCGCCAGGTTCAGGGCGGTGTCGATCGCCTCCTGAGAAATGCCAACCGAGTAGTTCTCTTCCAAACGCGGCTTAAGTCCAGTAACAATGACACGGGTTTCGTCAAGGCTAGGTTCGGCCACCTTGACTAAACGGAAGCGGCGAGACAATGCGGCATCTTCGGCAATATATTCCTTATATTCTTCATAGGTGGTGGCGCCGATCATACGAACCTCGCCTTTGGCCAAAGCTGACTTCAAGATATCGGCGGCATCCGTCGGCGCTCCGAGTGCCGATCCGGCGCCGATCATCGTATGGGCTTCGTCAACAAAGAGGACCAAATCCTCCCGCTTCTTCAGCTCGTTGACAATCGCCTGCATACGCTCTTCAAACATTCCCCGAAACATGGTGCCGGCAACGACTCGGTTCATTTGCAGATTTATGATTTGGATATTGCGCAGTCGGCGAGGCAACGTGTCGGCCTCCCACACCAAACGGCGCGCCAAGCCTTCCACCACCGCGGTCTTTCCGACTCCCGGGTCGCCCACCAGCATAACCGAATTGGCCCTTTCGCGATGACAAAGAATTTCGGCCATTTGGTTAATCTCTGCCTCGCGGCCAATGATCGGAGGGATCTTGTTTTGACGGGCAAGCACGTTTAAGCTAACACCAAAATTCTTGAAAACGGACGGCAGTTTCTCGGTTTTTTCTGTCCCACTCTCCTGGAACTGCGTCTTGGCTTTTTCAAAAGAAGTCTTGTTGGCAATGTAATCGGCCTCAATGCCAAAATAGCGTAGCAGCTCCAGCGGGCGGCCATCATCGCAAATAAAAATGGCAATCATGAGGTCGATGATCTCAATCTTATCACGCCCGGATTTTTCCGCGCTTTCTTTCGCAGAGCGAATTAACTTTTCGGCGTTGGGGGATATCCTAAGATCATGACCAAGGTTGGCTTTCTTGTAGCTATACGACGCTAGGCTGCGTTCAATAGCACTGCGCACTCCAGTGGCGTCCACCCCAAGGTCGGCCATCGCCTTTTCAAACCAATCCTTAGCTACTTCGGTTAAGGCATACAGAATGTAATCTTCTGAAAGGTAGGTATTTCCACGGCGAATGGACTCAACAATCGCCCAATCCATTACGAATTTTCCACTTTTGCTGAACTGATCTAAGTATTTGTCCAGTTCTTTCATACACGAATATAGCGACTATTACCTTAAAAGACGGTGTATTGGAGGACTCGCCCACCGACATTCCACGACGCCATTTTTATAGCATATCATATCAATCGTTAAACCTGAATAAAATTTAGATAATAATTCGCGCTAAGCAGGGCTCATAACGATACCGTCGCTCCAGTTTGACGAGAATTTCCGACCAAAAGAAGGATACTCGTCTCCACTAGATAATCCGCTAAGAATCACTATTATAAAAACTTAGACCTGTTCATGGGATCTACTCTGGTACAGAACCGAACAGTTTCAAAACCTATTCTAACTATCCACGTAAGAGCGAAGCGAAAGCAGCCATCCCAGTGGTCACGTATCGTTGATTAAGGCATGGAACCACTAGACTACACAAACCCTCATGTTGGTTAAACAATTGTAACTGCTCAGCCACTCATTCGACCAAGCCGGAGGCTTGACAGCCATTAGCCGGTGGTTGAGCGCAGCGATACCACCGGTCAACGAACGAAAAACGGAGGCACCCTGGAGGGGTGCGAGCAAGGGCTAGACGACTCGTGCTTGCACCCCTCCAGGGTGTGCCGGTTTTCTTGGCATGCGTTCCGGTGGTATCGCTGCGCTCAACCACCGGCTAATATCTGGAAACCCTCCGGGTTTCTGCGCGATTCCTGATTTCAAATTTCGTACTTGTTCAACCACCCACGCCTTAGGGAACTCAGCCGATACAGAGCCGGAAACGGTAGCGACCGGGTAAGTGCCGTATGGTCCATAGACCCCCGTGAACAGTTACAACAATTTATTATTAATCGGCACGTTAGAGACCCGTGAGGCATCGACGGTTCTATTCCAAGGCGAACTTGGCCGACTTCCAGCGTACTTTTTTTCGAAAATCGTCGGCGCTAATGATAACGTCGTGGCACATCTCATAAAGGCGAGACCGTAAACGGATACCCACCCGGTCGGTAAGCGTTTCATCCCCCCGTTCGGCCGGGTTATCCAAAAAATTTGAGGTGAAAATAGTGATACGCTTGTCATTATAGCGGCGATTTATCACATAGGTAATCGTATCCGTCACCCAGTGGGTCGGCTTGGCGGCGCCCAATTCATCCAGAACCAGCACCGGCGATTCCAAGACGGGCGTGAGAATCTTCATCTCGGAGGTCTGAGCCGTGGGGTTATAACTATTTTGAATCTCACGAATCAATTCGCGAAAATCGTAGAATAGACAAGGAATCCCTTTTTCCAACATAAGAACTTTAATTATACCGACGGCCAGATGCGTCTTACCCACTCCACAAGGTCCTAGAAAGAGGAGCCCAACATCGATTACCGGAAAATCCTCAACAAATTTCGTCGCTACCATCTTGGCCTTGCCTTGCGACTCGCAGTGGCGCCCATCATAATTATTCAAATCACAGCTTTCATAACGCTTCGGCACGCCGGCCTTTTCCAGAAGTCGAACGCCGCGGCTGTCCAAGGCGCAGTGGCATCGCCGAGCCCCGCCCGCCGCCGCCACATCCCAACCCGTTCCCTGGCAAATTGAACAGGACTCTGATTTTATGGAGGTTAGCTCTGACATGGGGATAGACTATCACATGAAACCCTCATCAGACAAGAAAAATCCGGTTCCTCAAAAAAATTGGTTGTCATGCTGGGCGGCCAAGGAGTCAGTGAACAAAAGTCAATCTAGTCCGGTTTAGCGTCAATTCGCGTGTATTCGCGGTTACTAAAGAGAACGTAACTGTTCACGGGGGTCGGGGGTCAGGGACCCCTGATCCCTGACCCCCGACCCCCGTGAACAGCTACACTTTTTGAATTTTACCTGGTGGGTTCCGGCTCTTCCGGGCTAGGTGCTCTCCTCCGAAAGGATTCGGTGAAGGACGGCTTGCAATTCCTCGGCTTGATACGGTTTCACAATAACGCCGCTAAATCCGTGACGACGGTACTCCGCCATAATAGGATCGTTGGAATAGCCGCTGGAAACTATGGCTTTCACCGATGGATCGATCTTTAAGAGTCGTTGCAGCGCCTCCTTGCCTCCCATGCCGCCTGGAATAGTAAGGTCCATGATCAGCGCAGTAATCGTATGGCCGGAGTTGCGCGCCGCCTGATATTGGTGTATAGCTTCCTCTCCATCCGTGGCAAACATCGCTTCGTAACCAAGGAACCGCAGCAAGCCCCCTAATATGTTTCGCACGGAGGCTTCGTCGTCCACTACTAAGATGGTGCCCTTGCCGGCGGGCATTGGCTTATCCTCTACTGGTTTGTATGGAATTTCCGTGAGCGACGCCGGCAGATAAATATTAAATGTTGTCCCTACTCCCAAATCCGACGCAACAGTGATGTGGCCCTCGTGGTTCTTAATAATGGAGTAGGTGCTCGCCAGTCCCAGTCCGCTCCCTTTTTGTTTGGTGGTAAAATAAGGATCAAAAAGCCGACTCAAATGCTCGCGCCGTATGCCCACGCCTTCATCCGCGATGGATATCTTGACATAATTCCCTGGCGATAATGGAAGACCTTCTGAGGTCGATAGGGTTATATTTGACGCGTGCACATGAATGGTCCCTCCATCTGGCATGGCCTGTTGGGCATTGATGGCCAAATTATGAATCGCCTGACTCATCTGTCCTTCATCCATTTCCACGGCCCAAAGATCCTCGGGCAGATCGAGCTCACATCGTACATTGGACCCTCTCAGGCCAAAATTCAGCGAGTCTCTCAGCAATCCCCCAATCGCCGTTGTGTGGAGAATCGGGGCGCCGCCTTTCGCAAAAGTCAGCAACTGGTGCGTCAAGTCGCGGGCCCGCAAGCAGGCTTTTTCCGCCTCGGCCAGCAACCGTCCCCTTTCTTCCTTTGAATCCAGCAGGTTCGCCAGAGATATTCCGCCCAGGATCACCATGAGCATATTATTAAAATCGTGAGCTATTCCCCCGGCGAGCACGCCCAACGAGCTCAGCTTCTCGATCTTGAGCATCTCTTCTTCCATTTTTTGTTTCTCAGTGACATCGCGGAACACCAACACCACGCCGATAATCCGGCTTTGCTTATCGCGTATGGGCGCGCCGCTATCGGCAATGATCCTCTCGGTTCCATCCCGCGCGAGCAAGACCGTATGGTTGCTCAATTGAACCGTGCTACCCGTTTTAAGAACGGCATCAACGGGATTATCGCAGCGCGCCCGCGTCCGATCATAGACAATATGAAATACCTCGTCTAGCGGCCGACCTACGGCCTCTTCTTGAGACCAGCCCGTCAGCGTTTCGGCGACTTTGTTGATAAGCGCCACCCGCCCTTCGATGTCGGTTGTGATGACCCCATCACCTATAGATCGCAACGTAACGGCTAGCCTCTCTTCCTGCGCCGCCATGGCTTCCTCCGCCAGCTTGCGCTCCGTGATATCCGTGACCGTCCCCAAATAACCGGAAATCTCTCCTTGCGCGCCGCGCAGAGCCACGGCGCTGCTATGCAGCCAAGTCATCCTTCCGGGCTCGGGCGCAAAACGGTAATCACAGACAAAGGTCTGCTCGGAACGGGCGGCTCGATACCATTCGCTAAACACGCGCTCGCGGTCTTCAAGGTGCAAAGCACGGGTCCAACCTACGCCGCGCGCTTCTTGATAAGACATTCCGGCCATCTCGCACCAGCGATCGTTGACAAAAAGGCAGTCACCCTTGGCGTCGGTCAGGAAGATGCCTACCGGAGCATGAGTGGTTAAAGTCCGAAAACGTTGCTCGCTGTTGGACAAAGCTTCCTCGGCTCGCTTGCGCTCAGTGATATCCCGAGCAATGGTGGAGATGCCAACGATCTTGCCCGCGTTATCCATGATTGGAGAAACGGTCAGCGAAATATGAAAGAGCTTGCCACCTTTTCGCACGCCCATCGTTTCATAATGATTAACCCGCTTACCCTGCAAAATCCAATGGAGAATCTTTTGCGTTTCTTCATGCCGGTCGATAGGAACCATAAGGATGGCCGGTTGACCTATCATTTCTTCAGGCGCGTAGCCAAAGATCCTCTGGGCGGCGTAGTTCCAACTGACTATGGTCCCGTCCAACGTCGTACTGAAAATAACGTCATCCGTGGATTCCACCAGCGCGGCTAATCGTGCGCGCGCTTGCTCGGCCTGCCTCCGTTCGGTGATGTCGCGAAATGTCAAAACCACGCCACGTATGCCCCCTAATTTATCGCGCATCGGCGCGCCGCTGACGTCTACCGGTATCCTTTGGCTATCCAGCGATCGCAACAGCGTGTGGTCGGCTAATCTCACCACATCGCTCGCTCGCATAACCTGGGTTACCAAGTTCTCCGCCGGCAAGCCGCCATTTTCGCTAAGAACAGGCGCGACCTCCAGCAACAGCTTCCCCAAAGCCGTTTCCGTATTCCATCCGGTTAGCGACTGGGCTACAGCGTTCAAGAAAGTAACTCGGCCGTTCATATCGGCGACGATGACCGCATCGCCAATACTGGAAAGAGTAATACGTAATCGCTCCTGCTGCTCATGAAGGTCCTCCTCACTGCGCCACTGATCAGTCACTAGCACGCCAAGGAAAAGGCCGGTGAGCGAGAGAACCAGCATAAGGATTTGTAAATCGCTCAGATTTCCTGATTTGAAGCTGAAGATCTGAACCGCCACAATCGTACCAATACTGATGGCCAGTACGGCCACGGTAGCGCCGGGAAAGCCGTGTCGTAAGACAATCCATATCAACGGCAGAAAGCACAGATAAAAGAGGTCAAATTCGCGGCCGACTCCCAAGCCGAATACAATCCAAATCGTAAGAACAATGCCAAGCGCTTGCGCCAGACTCTCCAGGAGGGAAACATTCCGCCGCGGCGGCTCGCCCACGTTTTTTGTCACGGCAGAAAGAGCCCCGGACGGATGTCCATTCACCCATACCGCCAGCGGAGGAGCCACATGCCTTAGTAGAAATGGCGTCAATATGATAATGCCGACAGCATCGCCGATCCACCAAGTCAGTGTCGCGGGAAGGTAGTTTGACCACCGTATCAAACCAAAGGCCGCGTAATTTAAGGAAACCAGTGCGGCCACCGCTAAAGGGGCGATTAACGCTATCACGATAAAGATGCTGACGTCACGCTTTCGTCCAAGCAGTGGATCGCTGCGGAGCGCGCGCGACAAGACGCCGGCCGCCGCCGTATATCCCAGCATCAAAATTGGCGCTACCAAAACTCGACCCAAGCCCGGGTAGTGCGGGAAATTTTGCCAAAAGACAATGATCAGTGGAGGGACGATGAGCGCCCAGGAATAACGGAGACCAAACGTCAGCAATAGCGCCAGACTCAGACCATGAGCCGGATACCACGGACTGCTGCCGTAGGGAGTCCGAAAGATATGAGTGGTTTTATCCAGCATGAAGTAAATGGCGATATAACTACCTACAAGGATCGCCGGACGAATAACATTTCGCAGTGGTCGAAAACTCATAGCAACCCCCTAGGCGATCGTGAAACCGGCCCTTGAAAAAATGCCAAGCCATCCGCGCAGAACTGGACCGCTCAATCACCGGCTAGTAATCTTAAGATATATTCCTTAACTTGATGCGCGTGCCGGGGAAATTCCGCTTGCGGGCCTTCGCCGATAATAATTGGGCCATATTGGGGATCCCCCGGCAGAAGCCCGTGGCTGCCTTTAACCATAGAAGCCTCCAGCGGAATCACATCCATAAGATAGCGCATTCCCAGCGTTTTTTGAAAAAGCCTGGCGGCTACACGCAGTTTAGGCATGAACAAATCAGAGTTAAAAAATAATTCGCAAGGATCGTAGCCGGGCTTGCGATGTATATCCACCGTGCGCGCAAAGTCGGGCGCCCGGCGCTGGTCCAACCAATACGCGTAGGCAAACCAGGACTCCTTTTCGGCAATCGCCACAAGATCGCCGGAGCGCGGATGTTGCAGGCCGGCAGCTTTCAGGGCATCTCCTTCGAGTACTTGAGCGACTCCCGGTGTGGCCTCGAGAGCCGAGCGGACTTCGCCGAACATGGCTTGATCTCTTACATACACGTGGGCAATCTGATGATCGGCCACGGCAAAAGCCTGCGATTGGAAAGTGTCTAAAGTTTCACCGAACGGGCCGTCCCGCACAACCAGCCAGCCGCGTCGCCGTAAGACTTGGTTGAGAAATATGGGTTGCGCCACCGGCGTCAAACCATAGTCCGATACCACAACGACGCGCCCGCCTATATCGGCGGCCGCCTCAAGGATCAACCCGGCGGCCTGGTCTACATCCCTAAGGTTTTGCGCAAGGCCTGGATGAGCCGGGCCAAATCGCTGTAGATCGTAATCCAAATGCGGCAAATAGACCAGTGTCAGTGTCGGCCGATGATTCCGCATCACCCAAGCGGAGGCTCGGGCGATCCAATCGGACGAAGCCAGTCCGGCCATGGGGCCCCAAAAGCTGTAGAAGGGAAAAGGGCCGAGCGCCTTCTCCAGGCGAAGCGGCAAACTCTTAGGATAACCATCAATGGCAAAGACCTTGGAGCCATCCGCGCCGTAAAATGGCTTTGGGGTCACACTGTATTCGACGGGGGCCCCTTGATTAAACCACCAAAAGAGCTTGGCGCAAGTGAAGGACTGCCGGCGAGTCGCCGCCAGGTTTCGCGCAGCCTGGTACAGCGTTTCCGCCTGTATTAACCTATTCGATTGCAGCCAGAACCGCGTCTCGCCGATTTCGCGGATGTACCAACCGTTGCCGACAATACCATGCCCGGACGGCGACATGCCGGTCAGTAGTGTGGCTTGCGCCGGCAACGTCAACGCCGGAAACAGACCCTCCAGAGGCGCCATACATCCCCGCCGGCAAAGTTCCATGAGCTTGGGTGTATGATCACCCATGTGCCGCGGGCTCAGGCCGACAATATTAAGTAAAACGACAGGTCGCCATGACATAAGAATCACATAAGAATTCTAACCGCCTACTACTCTCTTAACCGAAAACGAGGCGACTACTCGTCTTCAAAGGATGAGACTAATCCATCCGGATGAAACCCCAATAACGATACGGTTACAGAACTGATAGCAACATGGGCCGGCGTCGTCTCCGGGGAATCTGTAGAAGGGGCGACTCGGTCTCCGTGTCGATAATGGAAAATGAGGGCCGCCTTTTCTCCAGCACGTAGGGTAGGACTCAGGAAAACGTTATTATGCGTTTGTTGCGCACCGTATAATTCAAAATGCGGCGTACACCGATTTCCCAGACAGACGGCAACGCTGGGCCGGGCAGCGCCCGCCGTAGAAGCGCCTGAGGCCGAAGCCCGAAACGACACTTCATAAATTCCGCGGGGTTGCAGGGGGATCTTCCATACCGAGAAAAGGCTATCCGGGCTTAATTCAGCCGGCGGCCGATTTATGCCAAAGTCGGTCAGACGCGACCAGGAAACCCAGGGAGACGATGCTGACACGTCGATGGTTTGAATCTCCGTCTCCGCCGTGGCCTCAATATCCCACCACCGTAAGGCGTCGATTTTCAGCCAGGCAGCCGACCGTGGCGTCGTTGACGTGATGGAGAAAATAGAGGCCGGCCGTGACGGATCAGGCGTCTCCTTGAAAAGGAAGTGCCGGTCAAAGCGCCCTGGTCCGGCGACGCTGGTAGCCAAGGGCATCCCATCCAAGGCCAAGCGGATTTCCGCCGGCGGCCCGTCGAACGGTAATACGGTACTTTCAAGGGAAAGCAGCTTGGCGCGGCCGCGGTTTTTTAAATAGCAGTTGGCCGTGGAAGCAACCGCCTTGCGAACCGGTCTATCGAGAACCCATTCGGTATCATATACGGCGCCGTAAAGGATTTGTTTTTTGGCCAACGCCAAGTCGGGATACATCGTCAGCGCTCGCAGCCGTGGCTGGCCGGCGTGAAAGGTGGCTTGATAAGCGCCCGTGGGATCATACAAACTGATATAATGCCATTCCATGTTCCGCACGGCATCCACATACATGTTTTCGTCGACCCCTTCTCCCGGTATGGATATAAAATCCGGAAGATAATAGCGCGGCAGCAACGCCAGCATGGCTGAGGGAATCACGGCATCGGTTTTCGGATTTAGATTCTTCCGTATTAGCGCAAACATTTGGGTCACCGTCGAGTCGGTTGTATGTAACGTCCGCACACAAGGCAGTGTCCAGAAAATTGAAAACAATATCATACCAATCGCCGCGGCCGCCGCTGACCCGTTTGCCCAGGCTGAACTACGCGACAACCGCTCCAGTAGGCCGTACATCACGAAAAAGGCCATTAGCACAACCGTATAAAAATTATACCTGGGATGGTAGAGATGCAACCACAAAAAGTCGATAACTATCCAAGGCCCAAAGGCCATAAAAAGGAGTGGCAGCGTTTTTCCGGGCCCGCGGCGGGTATAGACCAAAAAACCCCAAATAGCCAAGCTCACCACGATCACTGCATAAAAGGGGTGGCCCCACATCAAGACAATCTTGGTTCTGGTGAAATCACTGAGGCTCATGAAAGGACGTGCGGTTATGTAACCCAGGAAGTTCTCCGGACCATAGTGCATTAATCCCATGTAAACCCAAAAACCGCCGGCATTACGAACCAACGGAACGAACCAAACCAAACACATTCCCGCCAATAGGCCGACGCCCAATATCGTTGATTTGAATTCTCGACGGCGAACTCTTCGCCAAACCAGCCAGGGGACCAGCAAACTACCAAAAATGGCCTTCTGCGGGCTAACGCCGGTGGATACGCCAAAGCAAAGCATTCCAAGGTAAAAGGACGGATCATGCTCAGTACGGAAAAGAAAAGCCAAGCTCGTAATCAGCCAAAACAGCGAGGTCATGTCGCTGAATGCCGATTCGGAGTATATCCAAATCAGCCAGTTAAAAAGGGCGAGGAAACATGCCGCAAAGGCAATCGGAAAGGATGAAAAACGACGATAAAAAAAATAGAGCGGAAAAAGCAGCAGGCTCCCGAAGCCGGCATTTACGCTGGTAAGCGCGCTGACATCGTTATGAAAAAAATAATTGGATACCCGACTGAAGGCCACATACAAGGGATACCCCGGCAAATGCGGATAATTATCCAAGACATCGAAACGGCGAAGCGCGCCGGCAAACAGCACTTCATCCCATTCCCAAAACGAACGCTCGGTATATAACACGCGCGATAGGCTTACCAGGATAAACAGCGCCAACAGGCTTATATAGTTCCACCTTGGGCGAGATAAGTCCTTATCGGCTCCGTGCACGGTCCGTCTACGCATAAGCGCTCATTTCCGTTTCGATATCAACCCGGAATGATAGCGCGCGTCAGTAGGTGTGGGCGACCTGAGCAATGATAGGGTTGGGAATGGAGACATATTCATCCTCTAATCGCTTGAAAAAAGCCAGCGCCTCTAGGGTGAACTTCTCGATATTGAATTGGTGGCCGCGCTCATAGGCTTTGAGCATAGTCTGCCGCAAGCGGTCCGGCTCAGAAATCAATTGACGCGTTTGCTCGCACAACTCGGCCAGGGAGCCAATGAGAAAGCCGCTCTCGCCGTGCGCAACAATTTCCTTTTGACCCCCTCCGTTATTAACGATGGGTACACAGTAGTTTTGCATCGCCTCCACCGTGGTCATCCCAAAGTGCTCGATCAATTGGGGAGATTCATTCTCATCCACATCTAATCCACACAGGTGCCAAAAAATACGACCGGCGGCAAACACCCGCCGCAAATCGGTCGCCGGGAGATTTATTTTGACGTCAATATGCGGGTTGGATTTAGCCAATTGCTTGACTTCGTCCGCATACGTGGTCCCTTCCAGAGATCCGCCGGCTAAGCACAAGCGCCAGGACTTCATCAGACTTGGATATTGCTTGCACAAAAAATTAAAGGCCTTTACCATCTCCTTCTGTTTCTTACTTCCCGTCTGCTCAAAGCGCGCAACGGATAGGATAAGGTTCTCCTTGAGGACGAATGGGTCTGCGCTGTTCGTGTTG
Source organism: Acidobacteriota bacterium (assembly GCA_016179055.1). Lineage (GTDB taxonomy): Bacteria > Acidobacteriota > UBA6911 > JACOSC01 > JACOSC01 > JACOSC01. The sequence continues at coordinate 7,539 of JACOSC010000191.1, read as the reverse complement.
GTCGCATACATGTTTACCGGCGGGTGCAGGATCAGGTCTTTAACCATCCCCCACCGCCTTCTCAGCCAGTATGTCGTATACTCGCCATTGGTAATCACATGGGTATATTTGTGGGCGGCAAAATGGGGACCCGGATCGGTATCCGGAAAATGACAAACCAATATGGATCGATTGGACAGCGGCAAGCATTTGGAAAGCATGTTGGCATTGATAAAGAAATCATAATTCGCGCTTTCCATGGCAATAGCCTGAAACGGATTTTCCATATCGGCCGTCACCATCGCGGCGTTGATCTCCTGGCAGTGACGCTCCTCAAAAAATGGCAGCGGGATGACCTTTATGCGACAGCGCGAGAGGTCAAGATCGTACCAATCATTTAGCGACTTCACCGTAACCGGTTTATTGCAAATGTACGTAATATCGTACTTATCTTGCAACACGGAGGCCAGCGTACAAACATACTTCTGTCCGCCGCCCATAAAATGAAGGGCGTGGTCATAAATGCCAATCCGCAGTTTGCGATAGCCCAAAGCCACTTCCATGCGAGCCAGCAAGTTTTCTACTTTCTGGTTCCCAAACACATCAACCAGCTCGCTGACCAGCGCGGATAGCGTCTGGTTGATTACCTGCAAGTCTTGGGACTCAAAAAGTTTCTTAAGGACGGCCGGCAGGAAGTCAAACACCACGTCGTACTCATGGTCACGAAAGGCCGCGGTAGTCTTAATGGCGCCGGGTAGTTGATAGGGCCGGTGTTTGGCCATAAAAAGCAGGCGATTACGCGTGCAAAAATAATAAGCGACTCGGTTGGATTTGCTGCTTCCCTGAAACTCGTGATACAGCTTGGCCCAAGGAGTAAAGAGGATCTTCCAGCCTTGCTTGCGTAGTCGCTGACCATAGTCAACATCTTCAACATATATGACAAAGTCATTATCCATCGGACCAACTTCTTCAATAGCCTGGCGCCGATAGAGAACTCCGGCCCCGCAAACATACTGGACTTCGTCGATCTTATCATATTGGCCGATATCCGACTCACCAAATCCCCGATCTCGAAAATACCCATTATTTTCATCGATGCCGACACTGTTGATGATACCGTTCTTGAAGAGGATCTTCCCGCCCACCGCGCCGGCCCGCTCATGCCGGTTCAACACGTTTGCCAACTCCATCAGCCAATTCTCATCCACAATCGTATCATTGTTAAGCAGGCCAATATAGTCGCCCCTGGCTTCGAGTATGCCCAGATTTACAGCCTTGCAAAAGGAGTTTTCTGAATCCTTAAATATACGGACCGTTGGAAAATTATTCTGAACCAACGCAATGGAATCGTCCGTGGAGCCGTTATCCACCATGATGATATCGAGTAAATCGGCCGGATATTTCATGGCCAGCAGGGATGAAAAGCAATCGAAAAGGAACCGGCTGCCGTTGTAGTTAACAATGATGATTGAGCATAAACGGGGAGAGTCTGCCAAGCGCCCATTATCCAAGACTTGATCTTCCATTGTAGCCTTCTCAACGTCCATCAGACCATTCCGCCCCAATTCATCTCATTCCATGCCGAACGATCACCGGACCTACTTTTGGCCGATGACCGCATACGCCTGACCGCTAAACAACCGCTTATTAAGCTTATCAATATTGCGATTATAAAGGCGGACGTTCGCCTCCTCAGACGTTGTGACGTCGGGCGCCAATTCCAGTCGCTGCAGTTGTTGATCGGCGGGCGTCGGGAAAAGGGACCTTACCGTTATATTCCGGAAGCCACAATAATCGAGGAGGAACTCCAGGGTCTGCGGAGGCACAAAACGAAAGCTATAATCATCAGGCATCCCGGAAACGGACCTGCTGTTTTCCAGGGAGGGATGGGCGGCCTCAATGGCCAGGAAAGCGTCGGCTTGCAGCTTGGCATGCAAAGCTTTCAATAACTCGACCAGGGCGCGGCTATCCATCATCTCCACAACGTAGCCGATGTGAGCGCCGTCCAATACATTCTCCGGCAAGCGACTGACGTATTCCACGGCCTCCGCCCGCTCTACCAAGAGCCGGCGCGCCGCGCAATCCTTCACCATATCCGCATCGAAATCAATCCCGTGGGCCCTGATGTCGTTCTCCCGGCACCAATCCAAAAATATTCCGCGGCCGCAGCCGATATCCAACACATGGCGCGCTTTCTGAAAAAAGGGAAAATCCATGCCGCCCCCTGCCACGGACCCCGCCGCCCCGGCGCGCCAGCGATCGATGAAAAGGTTAAAGCTTTTCGATCGCGCCGACGTACCGGTCGCCGGTTCCGCAGCGTCCCTGGCCAGCGCGATGGGAGTAGCCGCGGCGCGCAACCGCTCCCGGCTTTCGCCGTTGACCGGCATCGGGGTCGGGCGCGCCAGAGCGTCAACTTTGCTCTCCAGATCTCCCTTCAACTTGGTCATGAGTTTACGTTGCAGGATTTCAAAAGTGGTCAGCTTATGATCAACGTCCACACTCACGTGCGCCGACAATCTATCGACCGCTTCAAGCAGCTCGCGGATCTCGGTTTTTTGTCGGAGATTTAGGTTATAAACATAATCCAACTTTTCATGCAAGCTTACCGCGATCTTGAGCAATATCATATTGAAGTGCGTTTGGCGCGTCGTGTAAAAGCCCAGCATGCGATAGAGAAGTTTTTTCAGCAAGGGGCGACCATAGGGGAAGCGGGGATCCGGGATCCAACTGGCCGTTTGATAATAGCGGTTGGCTTGTGTGAAATGCTGATGAAGCTCTTGATCAATCAGCGGCACCTTGCTGCTCGGCATGGGCGGCAAATTGGAACGATAGATGCGCGTCGCGGCGCTCAACTCCAAAAACAGCGCCCGCTTTAGTTCTTCACGCCGCCCGGTAATGGCGCGGGCGACATCCAGGTTCTTCTTATCCAGCGTTGGCTTCATAGTACTATCTCGCGGCCGGGAGTAAACCTTACCGGCTACGCTTTCTCAAATTCCTTGGGATGCTACCGGAAATAAGCGCGCCCGACGTATCTGCACCAAGAGCAAGCGGCTTATTTAAATGGACGGGACATCTTCAGCCACAGTAACACCGGCTTGGTAGCCCTTAATCACTTCAGCAACGTTGCCCACCATCGCCATGCGTCCCCCTGCAAGCCACGCCGCCCGCGTGCAGGTTTTTGCCACGGTATCCAGATCGTGGGAAACCAGCAATATGGTTTTACCACGGTTTTGGAACTCCTTGATTTTCTCGTCGCAGCGGCTGCGAAAAGAAACATCGCCCACCGAAAGCACTTCATCAATAAGCAGAATGTCCGGGTTCACAAAAACGGCTACCGAAAACCCTAAACGCGCGTACATGCCCGACGAATAATACTTGACGGGCGTGCCCATAAATTTTTCGAGATCCGCAAACTCCACCATTTGGCCATAAAGACGATCTACCTCGCGCTTGCGCAAGCCGAGGATTGACGCATAAAGATAAACATTTTCCTTGCCGGTCAGATCCGGATGGAACCCTACGCCCAGCTCCAATAAAGGCGCCACCTTGCCCTGCACTTCGACGCGTCCGGAAGTCGCTCTATATATGCCGGCGATAATTTTCAAGAGCGTGCTCTTGCCCGAACCATTGTGACCGACAAAGGCGATTGTTTCGCCGCGCGCAACCGTCAAATCTATACTCCGCAAAGCATACCATTCTTCCAGAGCGCGCAGCTTTTTTTTGGGATGAAGCAGTGTGATAAATATATCCCTAAGGCTACGCGGCTGGTGCTGATAGTAATAGAATTTTTTATTAAGACCGGAACAGGTGACCACATCCATAGGCGTTTTCTTACCTGCTATTCAACTTGGAAAACTTCCCGCCATGGCCCGCGTCGTTCATCGGTTAACTCTTGTCAAGAATAATGGCGTATCGGCGCATGATTTCGCGGTTCTGTACTTTAAAACGCGACGGCGCTAAATGATCTCGGCGAATATCCCCTTAAAACGATAAAAACCCCAGTAGCCCAACGCTAGCAGGACAACCGAGATAAGGCTGGTATGCGCGAGCGCCGTGGGATCCGGAAACCTTCCCAAGTAGAGCATATCATGATAGGCCGTGATAATACCCACCATGGGATTAAGCGCCAGTAGGCCCAAGTAATTCTTTGGCACCTGATCCAGGGTATATACGATGGGCGTCAGAAAGAACCATGCGGTCATAACAATCGGCAAGACTTGCTCTACGTCTTTGTAAAAAACCCTGAGGCAGGCCAGCGGAAACACGAAAGCGGTGCTAACCATGATTTGCAACAACAACAAGAGCGGTAATGCCAGCAGCGAAGCCGGCAACCGGTGCAAATGAAAAATACAGAGCAAAGGAATGACAATGACCAGTTCAAATGAGTATTCAATCAGCTTACAAAGCGCGTTGCTCAGCACCAGTATCTCGTGGGGGAAAAACACTCTCGTCACAATGCTGCGGTTAGTCGAAATGACATCGGAGCCGGAAAACAAGGTTAAGGAAAAAAAATTCCAGGCAAAGAAGCCGCTAAGCAGAAAAGCCCAGTAGTTATCAATGCCGGCTCGAAGAATCTGCGAGAAAACGAAAATATACACCGCGGCCGTGCATAAGGGATTTAACAACGTCCACAAAAAACCCAGGGAGGATCTCTTGTACTTGACCTTGATATCTCGTATGGTGAGATTCTTAATGATTTCAAAATAATAGGGAAATCGTTGAGCGGCGGCAGGAGCGTTCATATTAATAGCCTATCTTAGTCTCCGTAAGGGAAGGCCCAAATCAATAAATGAGTTGAGCTTACTTATGAGGCTATACTATAGCAAAGGCGTGATGAATTGGCAAACGTCTGCAACCGCCGCGCCATAGCCGGCCGCGCCCGCCAAACGACGGCGCTCATGCGGACGGCGGCAGACTCGTCAGGCGACGGCAGGTAAAAACCCAGCCGGAGGCTAGTTGCGGGAACGGCTTGCTGGTTAGGTCGTCGATCTTGCACAGTATTTTGTATAGGGCGCTCTTCCAGTATTTCTCGCGAAATTTCCAATTATCGGACTTCTTAAACAGGAAGCGCAACACAAAACCTTCCAGGAAATGCAAGAGCAACCCGTTCAGCAAGCCGAACCGTTGTTCCTGAAGGATCTCAAAATTATTTTCTCGGAAAAATCGCGTTAGGCGCGCGTAAGAGATCTTAGATTGATGCGGATTTCGCGTGCCGCGAAACCTATGAAAAAGCCGGCGGCCGATTTCTCCGATGCCGTTGCCATTGGGCACACTGAAAAAAAGCAGGCATTGGTCCTCCATAATGCGACTCAGTTCGGCGAACGCTTTCTCGGAATTTTCGGCGTGCTCGAACACCTGGAAACTTATGATCACATTAAACAGCTTGTCCTTGAAGGGAAGCTGCTCGGCGATCGCCCGCACGAAAGGCACAGGCCAGCCCTGCGACTTGGAGAAACGTTGCGTGATCAACAACGGCTCCCAGTCATAATCCATACCGACCGTCAGCGTCGCATGCGGCCACAATTCGTAAATAAAGCTTCTCGATCCACAACCGATGTCGAGCACGCGCAGGCGGCCAATCTTCTCAGTGAAATACCCTACGGCGGAATAGCGTACCCATTCGTCTTTATGAGCAAGAAAATCGGCCTGCAATTCTTCAAATTGAGGACCATACATGGTCTTTTCTGAAACGTCTTCTCGGCTCATAACCAATAACCCAAGTTTAGTATAGCCATCGGAGTGGTCTGAAGCAATGCACTTGATTTTCTGAAGTTCGATCATAAGAAACTGGCCTTGTCCTGTGCATAGATCAATGAGCTGGCCACGCGGCCTACACAGACGGGCGTACCAGCCTATAGGCCAAGCTTCCTGGCCTGCCACGGCGCCTTACTCTCTTACGACTTGTGCGCTTTTTTTTCAGCCTATTATTTAAGACAAGCGGCAGGATGCCGCTTCCACCTTGTGGTTTCTACTTATAGAAAGGAAGCATTTCTACTCGGCAAGATAAATATAGGCGTGGGAAATTAAGCGGCGAGTGCAGAATAAAGTAGGGGCGCTATCAGCGGCGCCCCTACAGTGGGATTGCATAGGAACGCCGCTGGCGGCGTTCCCTCATGAATTACTGACATTCGTACGTGGTAGGGAGCCAATTCACACGAGTCGTCTTCTCCACCAGCCTACCGGAAATGGCCACCAGATGATATGGTGTGGTCTCAACGGTTAATACGGAACAAGGCTCGCGTGGAGTGATATTCAAGACGTCAATGGTGAAACTCCCATCTTCAATCGGATAGACATTGGCTACTTCTACCGAATAGCCGCTGCTCGGACGGGGGCTGGCTACGACGGCTATAACGGTGACTTCGTCTATGTCGAAATTCATCGGCCGTTCGTCGACGCCCAAGGCTTCATACATTACTGAAAGTTCTTCCGGGGTTTCGATCAGCAGGACCATATCCGCCTCGGCAATGATTTGACCGTGATCTCCACGCGCCAAAGTCTGGAAGGCCGCCGGATATCCCGCCGCTTGGGCCTTAATGGGAAAAAGCGTCAGAGCCACCAGAAACATGGCCGCTAACAACAGCATACGCGCACTGATAAGTTTGAGTGTCATGGTTTTCATGGAAGTTCCCTCCTCTTGAATTGAAGTATTTATTGTTAGAATTTTAAAATATTTCGAAACTGTTCAACCGCGGTCGCCCCGTAGGAACGGTTGCCTTTAGGCCGGATCATCATGGCCGGCACTTTCAAACCCGGCGGACCCGATGATCCCCGCAGTGATCACTTTATTTGCAAACGGAGACCGCGGGGCTCCACACAATGCGATTCATGTCCGAGTCAATCTTACGGGGCGTCATCACTAGGTGATACGGAGTGGTTTCGACATTCATAGTAATACAGTCGTCCCCGGGAACCGTCTCGGCGATAAAAGCGTCGACCGTCAGCTCATCATTCTCTACGAGATTAGTAATCTCAACGTTATACCCCGTGTTCGGCCGCGGGGCCGCTACTACGGCTAATACCGTGTTTTCATCCATATTGATATCCGGCGCGGAGACGCCGGCGCCCAACTGCATATAGAATTCATCCAGTTCTTCACTGGAGTTGATTAGGATCAACATATCCGTTTCTACGATCATCTCGGCATCATTTCCCTTGTTCAGCGTTTGGAAGGGTAGCTCGCTGCCGTACATCAAAGCGGATCCAAGCAGCAAGAGGTTCAAAACTACAATTGCAACACCGATGGATCGCGCCAACATCTTCTCTGACGGTACTTGACTCATGATTTCATTTCTCCCATTAACAGTGATTTTCGCTGAAGCCTAAGTCTCAGAATTAAGGATTAAACGGAACCTCCCCACTCGAACTTTAACTTTCTGTTTCCCAACCACGAGATCGGTGGCGCCCACTTATCGAGATTGGCGGACCGCAGGACCGGGCTATGAGCTCTGAGGGGATATCTTACCAGGATTTCGTCCTTGGTAACCGCAATCTTTGCCGGCATATCGATGAAATGCCGGAATAGCTTCCGTGCCTCGCAACTTTCGAACCCACGAAGAG
>JACOSC010000181.1 GCA_016179055.1 Acidobacteriota bacterium | reverse complement strand
CATTTATTGGTTAATTGCCATTTGGCACAAATATAGGAGCGGCCAGTTTATAGTAAGAAGCCATGCGTGAGTTCGAACAAGCCCCGTAGGGGCGGCCTGCGTAAGGTTGATTTCGTCGACGAACGCGTCCGGACAGGTCGCTCCTACGGAGCTTTAGGACCTACCATAGGAATCGCTACTACAAACAGGCCGCCCCTACGGGGCTGAGACGCATTGCCTGAGTAGTTACATTAATAATTACTAACGTAGGCAACACACGAACGCGCCTGTATAGATATAGCGTCGAGTCGATGCTGTGCTCTCCGAACTTAAGTTAGGCTTTGTGTGCCCTTGTCTGGCAAAGAAAGTCGCCCATAGCTACAAATACTACCTGACCCAATTAGGCCAAGCCGTCCTCGCCGTGGGCTTAACGATAAAAGAAATGCTCGTCGTTCCTGAACTGGCCGGAATTAAATCTTTCGGCTATTAATTTCTTTTTCCATTTTGGCAAGAATCTCAGCACAAACGGACTATAAGTCGGAAAAGCCCATCTTTACAGAGATGCCCCACCGGGACGTCTATACATCAAATATTTCCGTCGGCTTTAGCGGGCGCGCTGGGAATTCCATGATCCTCCATCGCCACATGGCTCACGGCGTCGCTTACCAAGCCGTCAACGTCCAACTGAGCCTCGGCGGCTCGTACAATCGGAAGCGTGACCTTCGTATGGGGATGCTTCGGTATGAAGAGTGTGCAACAGTCCTGATCCGGCTGTATGGAGGTCTCCAGCGTTCCAATGTCCTGAGCCAGAGAAATTATGTCTTGTTTATCATCGCCGATTAGCGGTCTAAGAATGGGCAACGTAGCCGCTTCGGCGATGGCTCTAATGTTTTCCAAAGTTTGTGAGGCCACCTGCCCGATACTTTCACCGGTGACCAAGGCGCCGGCCCGCTCCTTGAAGGCCAGAGCTTCGGCGATACGCACCATAAAGCGTCGATATAACACTATACGAATAGGGGGTGGCGCAAAGGCGACGATTTGCCGTTGGATATCGGCGAACGGAACCAAGTAGAGGCGCCCGGAATATTGAAACCGCGCCAGTATGCGCACTAAGTTTCTCACCTTTTCCTGAGAATCGAGAGTCGTGTGGGGGAAGCTGTGGAAGTGAACGAAAACGGCGCGGCAGCCGCGTTTGATAATGCGGTAAGCCGCTACCGGCGAATCAATGCCGCCCGAAAGCAATACCGCGACCCGGCCTCCCGTGGACACGGGAAGACCGCCGCGCGCTTTTCGTTTTTCGAAATATAGAAAGGCAAAAGTCTCGACGATTTCGATGAAACAGGTGAGGTCGGGGTGTTCCAAATCCACTCGGGCGCCGGACTTGAGGCCAATATAGGCGCCCACTTTGGCACTGATCTGCACGGAGTTGAGCGGGAAGGATTTTTCCCCGCGCTTGGTATTGACGGCAAAAGAACTGAATCGGCGGCCTTCCATAAGGGACCAGGCATCTTGAGCCAACCGGTCGAGGTCTTGGTTTGACAGCCAACTGAAAGCAAAGTAGGCAATGCCGAACACGTCGCGCAGGCGTTCGGCCATTTGATCCGGTTCGGCGCCGTCGGGCAACTGGATCAGCAAACGACCGGAGATTCGGCGGACGCGGCCATATGGTAGACCGTGCAAGGCCAGTTCTATGTTTTGCTTAAGCTTCCTCTCGAAGAATTCCCGATTGTTTTTCTTGAGTCCGACTTCATGATAATGTACAAGTATATAACGATCCATAGCGGCCCATGTAACACCCTAGCTTAAACAACTCGTAACTGTTCACGGGGGTCGGGGATCGGGAGATATTACTGATCCCTGGCCCCCGATCCCCGTGAACAGTTACAACAACTCATCAAGAGCAAGGGGAGAACCCACAAGCGCGGAGTCAAAGCTCATTCTGGTAAAGAACTAATCATAGCAGACTTGACGACCAATATGGAGGGCTAACACAGTTTACATGATGTTAACTCAGATTTGATCATAAGCCATCTTCGTAGCGATTCGCGGAGGGGGGCGCGAAAACAATCCCAACGGGATTGCGGAACAAAGCCCAGGGTTGGCCACATCCCCGCGGCCAACCCTGGGAATGCAATGCGCAATGGGTCCAACCCCTAACCCGGACGAGCCGGAACCAAACAGGTTATAATATGAACCGGCCGCGTAGCGGCCTAATGACTTTAGCCGTGTCCTTTAGGGCACGGGTCCCATAGGCCCGCCGCTGGCCCCGTCGCGTCAGCGACGATTGATTCCGCCGATCACGGCGTTCTACCGACACGCCTAGAAAATTCAATCTCATAAATAACGCTCGATGATGCGGTAGTGGAGTGAAGTGTAAGTATTCGT
>JACOSC010000180.1 GCA_016179055.1 Acidobacteriota bacterium | reverse complement strand
ATGCAACGGCGCGTCAATCCTCGACGAGGTGAACCATCAACTGGAGAGCCGGATGCGGGAGATCCGCCAGTCCGGTTCGGAGGGAGGGGGAGCCGAAACCAATCGGTTCTCCCTACCCCTATAACTCAATCAGCCCCGACGTGTCGGGGCTGATTAGTTACAAATGATCTAAGAATTCCTGCAAGGAAACCTTGGCTTGGTTAAGAATGCCGCGCAGCGTCCCTGTGGCTAATTCACGATGCAGCGGGACGACACACCCTATGGCATCGTCCAGCAATGTTTTTTTAAGGACCACATGACTGCCTTTTTGACGAGCCCGAGTAAATCCTAATCGTTCCAGAGCACGAATGGTTTGTTCGCCCGATACACGAGGCCAGTTAGGCACAAATCGCCTCGAAGGTAGTGAGAACAGGGCGAAAGTCCTTTGAGCAGGTAAGCTTTTCGGGGAATTCTTCCAGATATAATTCCGTAGCCTCTTTTAGGTTTGCAATCGCCTCTTCAATACTAGAACCTTGACTGGCCGTGCCAATCTCTGGGCATGCGGCCACATAAATATCCCCCTCCTTATGAACGATGGCAGCAAGTGTAGCTATATTCATCGTAGTCCTCCTATGCTCATATCTTCTCAAAATACTCAGAAAAAATCAATCCTACCTATTGTCTTGTTCTTACGTATTTAAACCTATTTATGATAGAATCGTGGCCGAATGAGTGCGCGATATGTTGAAAACCCTTGCAATACGATTAATTAGGCGCTATCAGGCGACTGTTTCTCCCTATCTAAAATCGCGAGGTATACCTGCTTGTATAATCCAACATGCTCTCAATATGCGCTCGATGCTCTTGAGGGACATAATTTGCTCAGCGCTGTTTTCCTGATCGTATATCGGCTGTTGAGTTGCAATCCTTTAAATGCCTATTTGAAGTTGGGGAGCGAGGGGATAATTGTTCATGGTGAAAGAATAGATGACGCTGACGTTTTACGACACAATGGAAGGACACCGAATGATGGCCTATAGGATTAACGAATTGGCAGCCCAGGGGTGGGTAATGAAAAGCAATACGGTACTACCGCAAGGATACGACTTCGGCAGGACATGCTGTTTAGGATGCCTATTCCTTCCTTTGGCTCTCTTGGGACGCAACAAGAATTTGATCCAGGTTGTCATGGAACGGGACGTGCGGTAGGGTGCTGGGCATGCGCCAGGCACCCATTGCCGAAAACAAGTCCTATCCCCGCGTCCTGTAACATGCGCACTGCAAGAGCAATACACTTCGCGATTTAGCTAGTTACTTGTCGAGAGACGTAACGGCCGCTCTAAAACAAGATCAAACTCTGAACCGCGTGGCACTTCAAGGTCCTTACCGCGCGTCACCAGTATGGCTCCAAGACCAATCAGCGCTCCCGCCCCGCCACCAATCGCCGTCCCTTTCGCTCCGCCTGCGATGGCTCCAATTCCAGCTCCAGCGGCACCGCTGCCGGCAATTACCGCGGTATCACGCTTTTTTGAACCTTCTCCCTTGAGCGTCCCTTCTCGATCTACGGTGCCCTTAGTAGAGCGATCCGCGCCAGCCAAACGGGCCACAATATACTCTTCAGGTCCGTTTTGCAGACGTAAGGTTTCAAACCGGAAGTCTATGTCGGCCTTGCCGGTAATCCTGCCCGGCCGCTTCAAGTGGGAGATTCTTCCGTTAACGACGCTGCCGGCGGGGATGACCACCTGGCTATGATAAAACACCGGCGTGATCACTTCCGCGCTAAATCGATCCCCCTCGCGATTGGTTTTAGTGCTGAGGTGATCGTTGAGGCGAACCGTGATTTTAGTTCCTTCATTTAAGGTCACTTCATGGGCTCGCTGCGCATAGGCGGCGGCGCCAAATACCAATACTAAAGCGAGTATCCCACTGAGCCCTTGGCTTCGTTTGATCTTCATTGTGTTATCCTCCTTGATTCGTTCCGGGATAGTTTAGACGCAACGATTCAGTAAATATTTCATTTACGGCTCATATTATAACACCCCTATTTTATGGAACCGATGCCAATTTCTTGGCAACTCGTAAAGCGGGCCCTATGGCCGATGTCTCCTATAGGCCGGCGGAACCGCGACCGGCAACTATCCACCGGCAATTTTGGCTCGGTCGTTCCCGATTTTTTCCTAAGACATACAAGCGGAAAAATAATAGCCCTCACTCCACAAGGAAGCCCTGTGGACGAAGCGTTTGATTCACGGAATGGACGCCGCTGGTGCTGTTCATGGGTAGACGGCAAACAAGTCGCTTAAGCTTGTCGCATTTTCGGCATCGCGCAGAAATGGCGTAAGGCCGAAGATCTCTTGCATCGTGCGCAGTGTGGAACTGTGCGTATAACCGATACTGTTTGAGTAACCGTTACCCCGAGCAAAGGGCGACAGTACGATCATTCCGATAGGCCCATCACTGAATAGTACGCCTTCATCCCATGTGATGAAAAGGGCGCCGCTATCCTGAAAGACTTGCGAATTGAGAATCTTTGGAACTTCATTCGATAGCCATGTGTCGCCCTCGCGTATGCTGCAGCTATGCATGTCATGGCACTCGTTTGGGGTAATAAAATTGTAACTGGCCGCGGCGCCGCTCTCCAGATCCACCGCCAATTCTTCATAGGGCCGCACATGCGCAATACAGTACTCGGAGTTGGGATCATTGATGTCGGTAACGTCGTCAAAGTAAACCATCGGGTTATGCTTGGGGACGTATTGACGGTAGTTGATTAAGGGACACACGTCGCCGGTAATGTCTTCTTGGTAGGACTTCCAGGTAAATCCCGCGTTGTCAAAATAGGTAACCAGATGATCTGTGGTGCTTTGATGATTAATACTGGGCAGGCGGTCGTCCAAAATTCCAAAGTTGTCTCCCGCTTCAAGCCAAAGATAGTTCGGCAAGCTCGGGTGAATACGGCGGGGATTGTAGTACTGTTCCGCATGCGACCCCGAAGGCAGCAGGACATTATTGATGTAAGGCGCCTGCGAGCTCCCGCGGATTTGTGACCAATTGTGATTCTCCATCAGGATAATGAACACATTCTTAATGACGGAGTCGTTACCCTCGGCGGCAATAACGGACGATGGCAAGCTCGCCTGCGAGCATGCCAGGAAAACCATGGCAACGACCATCCAGCGTATCGCCAATGGGAATGTCGGCTTGACGAAAAAACGTTGAGACATGAAATCCTCCTTATGGCTGTCTCCTTAGTTCTAGGGGACCGTTCGCCTATCTTGACATTGATAAGTCGGCCCTTGGACCATGGACAAACAAATCTTGACTGGAACCTTCAACAGGTCGGCGTGAAAAATAGAAGGGCCGGAAAAAGACCCGCCCATTATTTCACAGGGGACGCCAGGGTGATCATGGACGTGAACGCGGCTGGTTATGAAGCCGCCATGGGAATCTTAATTTTTGCGCCGGCAGCAAACTCGATGGCCTCTTCGTAACCGGCATCGGCGTGCCGCGCCACGCCAATGCCCGGATCATTCGTTAAAACGCGTTGCAACCGCACCGCCATCTCCGGGGAGCCATCGGCGACCGTGACTTGACCGGCGTGCAGCGAATACCCCATACCGACGCCGCCGCCATGGTGAAAGGAAACCCAGCTTGCCCCGGAAGCGCAATTTAACATGGCATTGAGAAGCGCCCAATCGGCGATAGCGTCGCTGCCGTCCTTCATGCATTCGGTTTCCCGGTACGGAGAGGCCACGGATCCGCAATCCAAATGGTCACGCCCGATCACTATGGGGGCTTTAAGAACGCCGCGCGCCACTAAATCGTTCATCCGTTCGGCAAAAGCCGCCCGCTCGCCATGTCCCAACCAGCATATGCGCGCCGGCAATCCTTGAAAGTGAACCCGCTCCTGGGCGAGCTTAATCCAACGGGCCAACTTCTCGTTCTCCGGGAACATCTGCAACGCCAGCGCGTCGGTTGCAAAGATATCCGAGGCTTCGCCGGAAAGCGCTACCCAGCGAAACGGTCCGCGCCCCTGGCAGAAGAGAGGACGTATGTAGGCAGGAACGAATCCCGGAAAATCCATGGCGTCGGCAACGCCGGCTTGCAGAGCCTGGCTACGAATATTGTTGCCGTAATCAAAGGTTATCGAGCCGCGCTTCTGCAAATCCAGCATGGCTTGCACATGAACGGCCATAGACGCCTTGGCGCGGGAGATATATTCTTGCGGACGGGCTTGGCGCAGACGCAGAGCCTCTTCCAAGGGCATGCCCGCCGGCACGTAACCGTTCAGCGGATCATGCGCGCTGGTTTGATCAGTCAGCACATCGGGAACAATTCCGCGGCGCAGTAATTCCGGGAGCGCTTCTGCCGCATTGGCCACAAGTCCCACGGAGATCGCCTCGCCCCGCGATCTGGCCGCCATGACGATTCGCAGAGCCTCGTCCAACGAATAGCTGATTTGATCGCAATACCCGGTTTGCAATCGGCGCTCGATCCGGCGAGCATTCACATCGATGCCCAGAAAAGTTGCTCCGTTCATGGTGGCGGCCAGGGGCTGCGCCCCGCCCATGCCGCCGAGACCGCCGCTGACCAGCAATTTGTGACGCAGGCTCCCGCCAAAATGCTTCTCGGCTACGGCGGCAAAGGTTTCGTAAGTTCCTTGCAGAATTCCCTGGGTGCCAATATAGATCCAACTGCCCGCCGTCATTTGACCGTACATGATCAAACCCATAGCTTCCAAGCGATAAAACTCATCCCAAGTGGCCCAGTGCGGGACCAAGTTTGAATTAGCGATCAGCACGCGCGGTGCATACGCATGGGTACGGAATACGCACACCGGCTTGCCGGATTGAACCAACAAGGTCTCGTCGTTTTCCAAGGCTTGCAGGGAGCGAATAATGGCATGATAGCAGGCCCAATTACGCGCGGCTTTGCCGGAACCGCCATATACAATCAAGCGCGCCGGGTCTTCGGCCACCTCTTCGTCAAGGTTGTTCATCAGCATGCGCAGGGCTGCTTCTTGCGCCCAACCTTTGCATTGAAGGGTTGTTCCACGCGGCGCTCTAATAGGCTTGTAGTTATCCATAGCTTTATCTTCACAAAGTGTGAAGTGCAATTATTTTGACTCCTAATTTATGGTGGGCTGAGGACGGATGAATAGGCCCGGGGGTTGCAGACACGTGGGCGGATAACCGGCGAGCCTCGGGCAGGTGTTTGGAAATAAGAATTGGGCTCGAAGCCTGTAAGTTTCAACGGGGGTCGCAGGGGAAAGAGCAGGTCGATGACGTCTGGAAGCTGACCTCGCGAGCAATGACTGTCGGACCCAGTTTACACTCGACCCGATTATTATCGGCGGGGACGGCACGGTTGGCCACCGAGTGATAACGGGGATGAAAATTCTCAGCGAAAATATCCCTGAAAGACGAATGATTTTATCCTGGTTGGGGAGGCGCGTCCTATGAGAATTCTCTGTGAGAATATCCCTGAAAGGGATACGGTTAATAGCCGGGGGTGGAGCGGAGTGGAACCCCCGGTACCAAGGTCACCCCAAGACCTCGACCCTGAAAGGGTCGCAGTTAACCACCGTGGCCCAAATCTCCAGAGGCTCAGTCCCACAGATACCTCGCGTCGTACACGATCTCGTATTTTTCCAGAAGTTCCATCAG
>JACOSC010000027.1 GCA_016179055.1 Acidobacteriota bacterium | reverse complement strand
GTGCTCTCCGTCCCCATGTTTCGACCCTGAAGGGGTCGAACTCCACCGCCGCCCATGCCTTTAGGCGACCCCTTCAGGGTCGAACGAACTCCGGTCATGCCTGACCGGGGGTTGCGCTACGCTCCACCCCCGGCTATCTTAGGTATCCCTTTCAGGGATATGATTGGCCAGCTTCGCTGGCTTCTCAATAAATTGGGGTAAGGGATTATCCCAAAGAATGCCGGGGCGCCCGGCCACATGCCACTACTGAATTTTGGGAAAGGCCCATACCCCGATTTATTAAGAAGACACAAAATTTTCTCAATGGGGTGTTGGACGTGCCGCTTTTGCTGCCGGGGCGCCGCGTGCGGCGCCCCAGTCAGCCACTTGCGTGAGGGGGAATTTGCCTTTCCATTTCGGACGCGCCGCAAGCGGCGCCTCCCATGCAAAGGCCATCGATGGGCTTTCATGAACAACCACTGGTCTCACCACAATTGAGGCATTTATAACACGTCCCACTGCGCACCATGATGGCGCCGCAGTCCGAACAACTGGGCGCGTCGGTCTGATAAAGGAACAAGTTTTCCGCCAGTGGATCGGTAACTGTCTTGGTTGACTCCGTCGATGGAAGCGATAACCCTTCCGGCGTGACAATGCCGATGCGGGCTCGCTCATCGGCGGGAAGAAACTTCAAAGCTAACCAGCGGAAAATATAATCCATAATGGATTTGGCCATCGGGATCTCCGGGTGGCCGGTAAAGCCGGACGGTTCAAACCGCACGTGCGAAAATTTATCGATCAGCGCCTTGATCGGCACGCCATATTGCAGCGCCATGGAAATCGCCGTGGCAAAGGAATCCATCAGGCCGGAGATGGTGCTGCCCTCCTTGGCCATAACCAGAAAGATTTCGCCGGGGGCGCCATCATCGAACATGCCGACGGTAATATACCCTTCGTGCCCGCCGATGCGGAACTTATGCGTGATGGCTTTGCGCTCGGTAGGAAGCTTGCGCCGGACCGGCTTATAAACAACTTTCTCCGATGTGGTCTCGGTGGTCGTACTGGAGGTGGTATTCAAGGGCTGGGTCCGTTTGGATCCGTCGCGGTAAATGGCGATGGACTTAAGCCCCAATTTCCACGCCTCGACATACGTCTGCATGATCTCTTCAACCGTGCAATCGGCCGGAACGTTCACCGTCTTGGAAATGGCGCCGCTAATGAACGGCTGCACCGCCGCCATCATTTTTACGTGGCCCATGTGATGGATGGCGCGGGCGCCGTTAGGCGTCCTGAAGGCGCAGTCAAACACGGAGAGGTGCGGCGACTGCAGATGCGGCGCGCCTTCCATCGTTCCCTTCCGATCGATGTAGGCAACAATTTCGGCGGTTTCCTCTGCGGAATAACCCAGACGCTTTAGCGCCGCGGGCACCGTGCCGTTGACGATGCGCATCAGGCCGCCGCCGACCAGTTTCTTGAATTTGATCAAGGCCAAATCCGGCTCAACCCCCGTGGTGTCGCAATCCATCATCAACCCGATGGTCCCGGTGGGCGCCAGGACGGTAGCCTGCGCGTTTTTGTATCCGTATTGCCTACCCAGCTCCAACGCCTGGTCCCAGACCTCACCCGTCGCCACGCAAAGATCGGCAGGAACGTTGCTCGGATCGATGGATTGTACGGCGTCGCGGTGCCTGGCGATAACCTCGAGCATGGGTTTTCGGTTCTTTTCAAAGCCGGGAAATACGCCCAGCTCGCGGGCGATTTCGGCTGAGCGCAGGTAGGCCTGACCGGTCATGAGCGCGGTAATCGCCGCGGCGAAATCGCGGCCCTTGTCGCTATCATAAGGAATCCCGTTGTACATAAGTAGCGCGCCGAGGTTGGCGTAGCCCAGCCCCAGCGGGCGATACTCGTGGGAGTTGACCGATATGCGCGGCGTCGGATAGCTGGCGCTATCCACGAGAATCTCTTGCGCGGTAATCAGCGTGGCGCAGGCTTCTCGGAAACCTTGCACGTCGAACTGGCCGTCGCCGCCAACGAATTTCATCAGGTTCAAGCTGGCGAGATTGCAGGCGGTATCATCGAGGAACATATACTCTGAACAAGGATTGGAAGCATTGATTCGCCCCGTGGTCTTGCACGTATGCCAGCGATTGATGATATCGTCATACTGCATGCCGGGATCGCCGCAGAGGTATGTGGAGTCGGCGATCATGCGCAAGAGGTCGCGCGCCTTGTAGCGATCCATGGGTTGACCGTTGGTGACCGCTCGAGTAACCCATTCTTCATTTTTCTCGACGGCGTGCATGAACGTATCCGACACTCGCACGCTGTGGTTGGCGTTCTGGAAGAAAACCGACGAATAAGCATCGCCCGTCAGCGACCCATCGTAGCCATGATCGATGAGCGTCCAGGCTTTGCGTTCCTCCTTGGACTTACAGGTGATAAACTCTTCAATGTCCGGATGATCAATATTCAGAATGACCATCTTCGCCGCGCGACGCGTGCGGCCACCGGATTTAATCACGCCGGCAAAGGCATCAAAGCCTCGCATAAAAGAAACCGGTCCGGAGGCAATTCCTCCGGTCGATAACTTTTCTCTGGAAGAGCGAATCGCGGAAAAATTCGTGCCGGTTCCTGAACCATACTTGAAGAGCATGCCCTCGGTCTTGGCGAGGTCCAAGATGGAAGGCATGGTATCATCGACGGAATTGATGAAGCAAGCGGAGGCCTGCGGATGGGGCTCGATTCCCACATTAAACCATACCGGCGAGTTGAAGGCGGCCTTTTGCGTTAATAATAGGTGAGCCAATTCATCGGAGAAGATGGCCGCATCTTCGGCGGACTTAAAATAGTTGCCTTTGAGGCCCCACTCGGTTACGGTGTCTACTACACGACCCACCAATTGCCGTATGGAGTGCTCGCGCCCGGGGGTCCCCATATGTCCGTGAAAATACTTGGATGCGGCAATGTTGGTGGCTAACTGCGACCACGTCGAGGGCACTTCAACATTTTTCTGCTCGAATACGACTTCGCCTTTATCGCTGCTGATCGACGCCGTTCTTAATTCCCAGGTGACCGCATCGTAGGGGGATGCCCCCGGCTCGGTAAAATGACGGCGCAGCCTCAAACCTACTCGCTGAGACTTCGCCTCATCTCTTGGCTTGATCTCTTTCACGGCGCCAACCTCCATAGACAATGGTTGCTGCTTAATCATCGCTCCCCCCTCTATCCCATGCAATATAATAAAGCCTATTTCGTTGGTCAATTAAATTAAGAACCTTTACCCTACAACGGCGAAGAAAATGCCGATTCGACGACTTCTGACGTTTGATGCGAGCTTCAGTACGGATTGTCGATAACTGGATACCTCATCAGTAACCGAAGTACTGGAAGATTCTGCTTGATCCTTACATTCAAAAACTGACTCTCACTTTATAATCAAAATACTCGCCGATGTCAAGCGAAAAAAAAGATAAATTATACAAAATATAGTGGCGTCAGAAACAAAGCATACAAAATACAGTATATATGGGTGATGCCTAGCCTAAAAATAATTCGGGATTATAGCCGGTGGGTCGCTTGCCCAGTTACGAATCGCGCTGGCTGATTTCCCGCGACCCCGCGGCGAGGATTCGAAACCACTATAGCCGTGCGCTTTGCGGCGGATGTCCATGTAGGGCGGCCGGATAATAACCCCGCTCATCCGAGCTTGTCCTAACCCGGACTAGCCGGAACCAAAAAGTTAAAAGTTGTAGGCTCTCAATAACTCGCGGTAAACCATATTGGGCAAGTCAGAAGGGCCGCCACGTAATAGCCCCCCGCGTCCGCCTCGTCCTTACTCAAATTATGTCGCCGACCCGAAGGCTGTATAAACCGGCCGCGTAGCGGCCCTTTGACTTTAGCCGTGCCCTTTAGGGCACGGAACCCATGGGCCAGCCACAGGCCCCGTCGCGTCAGCGACGATTGATACCACCGATCATGGCGTTCTACCGGCACCCTAGAAAATTCAGTCCCATAAATAATGTTCGACGATGCGATATGGAATGAAGTGAAGGTGTTGGCTCTAATTTTTTCCCGTAGCTGTGGTTCAATCGTCGCTACGCGACGAAAGAGATTTCCGCCGCCGGACCTACCGTGCCTTGAAAGGCACGGCTAAAGTCATTAGGCCGCTACGCGGCCGGTTTATCCAGCCTTCGGTTTAGCGTAATAGGATGGGTAATGACCAGCCCTAACTCGGACGAGTCGGAACCAAACAAGTAAAATTCAAAAAGCTGAGGGCGCTGGAAAACCGTCAAATACCGGCATGAATAAAGCGTGAAAGCTACCAGCAATAAATATATTTTCTGTTTCAGCACAATTTCATCTTGTCATATACTAACGCGGGCCGTCATTCCCGTACAAGGTGGCAGGCCACTTCGCCGTCGTCGTATAACTGCCGCAGTGGGGGCACTGTTTCACGACAGTGTTCCTGAGCGAGCGGACAGCGCGAATGGAACGCGCAGCCGGTCGGTAGATCGGCAAAGCTCGGCGGATGGCCATGAATGGTGAGTGGAGCAGTCGCCAACTTTTCCCCCAGCCCTTTGGGCGCCGCGGCCAGTAGCGCTTGTGTGTATGGGTGCCGCGGCCGGCGGCAGACCTGTTCGGCCGTTCCCATTTCGACTACGCGTCCCATGTAAAGAACTGCAATGCGCTGGGCCAAGCGGTGAACGATCGGCAGGCTATGAGAGATAAATAGCATGGCCAACCCCATGGTCCTTTGCAGTTCTTGCAATAGATCGAGAATCTCAACTTGTGTACAGACATCAAGAGACGCAATCGGCTCATCGGCCATGATCAACTTCGGGCGCAACGCCAGCGCGCGCGCCAGGACGACCCTCTGCCGCTGGCCGGCGCTGAGCTGGTGAGGGAAATGGGCGGCCAATTCCGTGTCCAGCTTCACTGCGCGTAAGAGCTCGGCCACCTGCGCCATTCGCTCGGCGGGGGATCCTATCTTGTGAATGTCAAGAGGTTCTCGTAAACTTTTTCCAATTCGCTGCCGCGGGTCCAGCGCCGAGTGTGCATCCTGAAAGATCATCTGCATTCCTTGTCGCTGACGTCGGAGTTCCCGCGCATCGAGTGCGCCCCAGTTGACGCCATCAAAGAAAATGGTCCCGCGATCGGGCTCGATCAGTCGCAGAATGCAACGCGCCAACGTGGTCTTCCCCGATCCGGATTCTCCGACCAAGCCTAAGATTTCGCCGGCGTCGATATTCAAATCAATGTCATGGAGGATGGGAATCGGCCGTGCGTACGGCCGCCACAGTTGGTCACCGCGCACGGCCTTAGCCAACCCGCACACCTGCAGAAGATGGTTCATAGGCTTTTTCAAATCAGATTCGATCATAACAGACGTAGGGATGTCACCCATCTATACTTTGAACGGTCACAAAGTAACAGAACCGGGAGCGGTAGCGACCGGGTTGGCCCGTTGTGAAAGGGTTCGCCACCCGGTCGCTACCGCTCCCGGTTCTGTAAGAGTGGGGCCCCCCTAAAATGATAGTTTATGCCCGCTCGCAGTATAGCCCCGAACGGGGCGGCAGAGTAAAGCCCAGGGTGGAGCGATAGCGGAACCCTGGGTCGGCGGTCCCGCCCATGCACCAGCCCCGCCTTGCGGGGCGATAGATTCTCCGCCGACACGTGGTTCTGCCGCCCATTTCATGGGCTGAACGATTTCTTTTCTTCACGCACCCAGGGTTCCGCTGCGCTCCACCCTGGGCTTTATGCTTTCGCCCCGCAGAGCGGGGCTCTTCCGGCCACGAAGACAAGCTGACGCTCCCACCCTGTGGAACCACATAAAATTTCCAAACTCCAGTAGCGCGCCCTTTCAGGGTGCATAGCTTCGGCCATGTTATGTACCAGGGGCGGCGCGGCGCTTGCCCCTGGCTATTATATCGCGCTCTGGAGCTATGCGAACCAGCTTCGGGCTATGGCGGGACGCTCGCACAAAGTTGTGGGGCCCGGCCTCATAAGTAAGGCGAGGCGGCAATCAGCGCTCGCGTGTACGACGCTTGCGGGTTCTTTAATACTTGATCGATAGGCCCGCTCTCGATGATGGCCCCAGCCCGCATCACCAATACCTGTTCGGCAACGAAGCCAACCAAAGACAGGTCATGTGTGACAAATAGAAGGGCCAGCTCTCGCTCATGTCTGAGCTTGATCAGCAATTCAATGATTTGACGTTGTACGGTGACATCCAGAGCCGTAGTCGGTTCGTCGGCGACCAGCAAACTCGGTTTCCCGACCAGCGCCATGGCGATGACCACTCGTTGCTGCAGGCCACCAGAAAGCTGGTGCGGATAAAGGCGAGCCGTGTAAGAGGGGTCCGGCAGCGCCACGTCCGCCATGGCCGCAAAGGTGCGCCGGCGAGCCTCACGATATGAGACCCGCGAATGGGCCCGCACGGCTTCGGCGATTTGATCGCCCACACGCATGAGCGGGTCAAGCGCTTTTCCCGGCTCTTGAAAAATCAATGCCAGGCCGGATCCACGCCGGCGCCGCCATTCTTGGGGATTGAGTTTGAGCAGATCCACGCCGTTGTATTCAATGGCGCCGCGTAACACGCTTGCCTCCGGCGGCAGCAATCCCATGATGGCGAGGGCCAAGGTAGTTTTTCCGGATCCGCTCTCCCCTACAATAGCCATGCCGCCGCCCATCGCGAGCGAAAAAGAAACCGCGCTCACCGCGTCACGCATTGTACCTGCCTGCGAAAAAGCCACCGTCAAATCCGTCACGCGCAGGATCGGTGGGATTGAATTATTCACTTTCCCCTCGTATGGAAAACGTAACGCGGCGCGGCCTCAGGCCATTCCTGAAATGGCGAAGGAGAATTATTAAATCCGCCATCCCCATTCCGCAATTTCATCAGAGCAGCCAAAGGGTGCTCTCTGAAGTTTGGACATTTGCCGCAGGCTACGCGGCGCCCCACCAAAGCACGACGCTTGTTCTCGTAGCTCCGAAGGAGCGTCATATAATAGCCAGGGGCAGAGCGCGCAGCGCGGCGCCCCTGGTATGAAAGACTATAGAAGTTATAAGCCCTGAAAGGGCGCGCTACCCATCGACGAACCTACCGACCTCCATCCCAGACATAACGCTCATCCAACCCGACCCCGTTTTTCCAGCACAAGACGCGCAACTCATAGTGAACCGAGTGGTGCTCGTGCAGGAATTGATCTCCATTAGTGCGCCCTTACAGGGCTGGCGTGCTGGGGACGCTTGCTTTCCAGGGGCGCCGCTGCGCTTGCCCCTGGCTATTATAGCTCGCTCCGTTGGAGCTTTGGATGGTAAGCGGCAAGCCACTCTGCTCTTCCTGGAAGCGGCTGGAAGCCGCTTCCACCTTGCGGAGCTGTGGGCGTTAAGCAGCGCTCCAAGGGCGCTCAGGGCGAGACGTTCTCAATGAGCAGGGCGAGACCCATGCCACCACTGATGCATAGTGTGGCCAAGCCGATGCGGGCTCTTCTCTTCAGCATCTCGTGAACCAACGTCACGACAATGCGCGCGCCGGTGCAGCCGATCGGATGACCCAGGGCAATGGCGCCGCCGTTGACATTTAGTTTTTCGTAAGGAATCTGCAACTCGCGGTCGCAAGCGATGACCTGTGCGGCAAACGCCTCGTTGAGCTCAATCAAGTCTATATCGCGAAAATCGATGCGCCGTCGATCGAAAAGTTTGCGGATGGCCGGCACAGGTCCGAGGCCCATCTTGCGTGGATCGACGCCGGCGGCGGCATAATCGACGATGCGGGCCTGCGGCTGCACTCCCAGGGTTTTGGCCTTGTGGCCCGAAATCAGTATCAGCGCCGCGGCCCCATCGGTCAGCCCCGAGGAGTTGCCGGCCGTGATGGCGCCGTCTTTCTTGAAGACGGGAGAAAGCTTGGCCAGGTCGGCCAGATCGACGCCCTGGCGCACATGCTCATCCAGGGAAAAGTTTTCGGGGGCGCCATTCTTGCCGGGCCGGGTGACCGGCACAATTTCTTCTTGGAAGCGTTTGGCGCCGAGCGCCGCCTCGGCTTTCCTTTGGCTGGCCAGCGCAAAGTCGTCCTGTTCGGCTCGGCTGATATGATATTCTTCGGCCAATATCTCCGCAGTTTCACCCATGATCATATTGGAAAGCGGGCAGAGGAAGCCGTCTCTGTACATGACGTCCACCAGCTTCTGATGTCCCATGCGCGCGCCCCAGCGAACCCCTTCCATCAAGTAAGGAACCCGGCTCATCGATTCGGCGCCGCCGACCAGCACGATGTCGGCATGACCCAGAGCGATTTCCTGGCTGCCGAGAATGAGCGCCTTCAATCCAGAGCCGCAGGCCTTGTTAATGGTGTAGGCCGGCGCTTCCACCGGCGCGCCGGAATAATAATGGATCTGACGACCGAGGTTGGGACCTACGCCGGCGGGGCGTGCATGTCCAAAGATGGTCTCTTCGACCTGATCTGGCGCAACTCCGGCGCGTTCCATGGCGGCCTTGGCCGCCGTCACGCCCAAGTCGCGGGCCGTGAAATGGAGGAGGCTGCCGCCGAATTTTCCAATCGGCGTGCGGCTGGCGCCGGCGATAAAAACTTCCGATAGTCCCTGCATAGATGGCTCCTTGGCTTTGGTCGCTCCGGGCAACTTTACCACACCCAAGTTTTTTTAATCAAGGTGGGTCTTGCAGCTTGCCGGCGCCTATGATAGACTCGGCGGCATAAGCGGGGGATAATATATCGAACCTAGGATTGACTCGTGTGCACAGGGGAGTTGTTCATGCCCCGTTTGGGGCACCACGACGAATGAAAATAGCAACGATATACCTGGGAGCGCCGGCGCTCCCAGGTATTTTTAGGGGAGGATACTATGTTGAACTTATCTCGCACTGGCCTTTCAACCCGTCCCTCGTTGGGATTTTTCCTGACTGTAGCTTTTTTATTCGTGTTCTTTTTACCGTGTCCCAAGGCTCAGGCGGCGTCGCCCGCGCGGCTGGCGCTGACGTTCGAGGAGCGTGTAGGCTATCAGCGGGTGATCGAAGAAGTGAATTGGCGGTACCGGATTTGGCCGAAAGAAAATCCGCTGCCCAAGCCCGCTTTGGAAGACGTGATGCCGCTTTCCGTGATCCGGGCGAAAGTGGAAAACGACCTGCGCCAAACCCAAGCCCTCGAAGTCTACTGGAAGCGACCGGTGACCGAGGCGCAATTGCAAGCGGAAATGGATCGCATGGCCCGAGCGACGCAACAGCCGGAGCGGCTACAAGCGCTGTGGGCGGCGCTGGACGACGATCCCTTCTTGATCGCCGAGTGTTTAGCGCGGCCGGCGTTAGTGAATCGGTTGTTGCGCAGTTGGTATGCCGGCGATAGTCGATGGCATGGCGAGTTGAGACAGCAAGCGGAAGCGGAGATCGCGCGATTCGGGACGGTGCAGGATTTGCGGAAGCTCAGCGGCGAGTATGAGGAAGTCGAGTGGGTCAAGAAGGAAGACGGCAGGGCAGAGCGTGAACCGGGAACCGTGGCGCTTGATGCGGCGGCGTGGCGGGAGCAGCAGCAGGCGCTCGGCCGCGTCTTGCAGAGGGCAACGGCGGGACGCTTACCTGGAACGCCGGTGAATAAGCACTTACCCGACGGCGAAAGCCTTCCGCTGGGCGTGATCAGCGGTTTACAAGAGCGGGAGGATGGTTATTATGTGCTCGCCGTGTTGGAGAAGGAAGAAGGGTGGCTGCGGGTCGCCACCGTAAGCTGGCGGAAACGCCCGTTCGACGTGTGGTGGGCGGAGATGGAACGCGGGTTTAGTCCCGCGCGGGTGGCTGGCGATCTAGAGTTTCGGCTGCCGGTGCTGCGCGCCGGGACGGCCTGCACCGGCGACACCTGGATGCCGACGCCGACGACACCCGAGCCGCGATGGCGTCACACGGTGGTGTGGACGGGGACGGAGATGATCGTCTGGGGGGGAGCTGTCGATTTCCCCAGCGCCTTCAACACCGGCGGGCGGTACGATCCAGCCACCGACACCTGGGCGGCGACTAGCCTGAGCGGGGCGCCGAGAGCGAGACGGGACTACTCGGCGGTGTGGACGGGGACGGTGATGATCGTGTGGGGAGGAAGGGATGCATCTACCTACTTCAACACCGGGGGGCGGTACGATCCGGCCACCGACACCTGGGCGGCGACCAGCCTGAGCGGGGCGCCGAGCGAAAGATCCTTTCACACGGCGGTGTGGACCGGGACGGAGATGATCGTGTGGGGAGGAAGGGATCCTTCTATCGACTTCAACACCGGGGGGCGGTACGATCCGGCCGCCGACACCTGGGCAGCGACCAGCCTGAGCGGGGTACCGAGCGAAAGATCCTTTCACACGGTGGTGTGGACCGGGACGGAGATGATCGTTTGGGGGGGATTTGGTACTACCTACGTCAACACCGTGGGGCGGTACGATCCGGTCACCGACACCTGGGCGGCGACCAGCCTGAGCGGGGCGCCGAATGCGAGACGGGAGCACACGGCGGTGTGGACGGGGACTGAGATGATCGTCTGGGGGGGCTTTCCGATCTCCAACACCGGCGGAAGGTATGCTCCGGCCACCGACACCTGGGCGACGACCAGCCTGAGCGGGGCGCCGAGTGCGAGATATCTTCACGCGGCGGTGTGGACCGGAACGGAGATGATCGTCTGGGGGGGATTTACTGGTAACTATATCAACACGGGGGGGCGGTACGATCCGGCCACCGACACCTGGACGGCGACCAGCCTGAGCGGGGCGCCGAGTAGAAGAGGGGGACACGTGTCGGCGTGGTCGGGAACGGAGATGATCATCTGGGGGGGCACAAGCGGGTCCTCCACTTACTTCAACACGGGGGGACGATACGATCCGGCCACCGACACCTGGGCGGCGACCAGCCTGAGCGCCGCGCCGAGTGCGAGGTTTAGACACACGGCGGTGTGGACCGGAACGGAGATGATCGTCTGGGGGGGATCGGGTGGAACCTACCTAAATACCGGCGGACGGTACGATCCGGCCACCAACACCTGGGCCTCGCCGACCAGCCTGAGCGGGGTACCGAGCGAAAGATCCTTTCACACGGCGGTGTGGACCGGGACGGAGATGATCGTCTGGGGGGGAGCGCCGTTTCCGTATACCAACACGGGAGGGCGGTACGATCCGGCGACCGACACCTGGGCCTCGACCAGCCTGAGCGGGGTGCCGAGGGCGAGACGTGTGCACACGGCGGTGTGGACCGGAACGGAGATGATCATCTGGGGGGGATTTGCCTCCGGCCCCCCCTTCTTCAACACGGGCGGGCGGTACGATCCAGTCACCGACACCTGGGCGACAACGAGCCTGAGCGGGGCGCCGAGGGCGAGAGGGCAGCACACGGCGGTGTGGACGGGGACGGAGATGATCGTCTGGGGCGGGAGTAGTATCCCCTTCTTCAACACGGGCGGGCGGTACGATCCAGCCATCGACACCTGGGCGACAACGAGCCTGAGCGGAGTGCCGATGGCGAGAAATTCGCATACGGCAGTGTGGACAGGGACGGAGATGATCGTGTGGGGAGGATCTCCGATCAGCAACACCGGTGGGCGGTACTGCGCCCCAGCCACCGGCGCCGCCGACCCTCATCGCCGCTGATAAGCTGGGCTACGCCGACACGATCCCCCGTTAACGGCGACGAACCGGAAGCAAGTCCCGCGGCGCCGGTGACAGGATCTCAGCCTCGGGCAAAGGAAGCCGCGGATTCTCGCACGGAGATTCACCGCCGCTCGGTGCCCAGCCGATACAGAACCGCCTGCGGTAGTGGGCGGGTAGGCCGCGGCAGACCCGGTCGCTACCGTAACCGGTACTGTTGTGTTGGAGTTATTTTCAGAGTCGCCTTTGCGCCCTGTGGATGTCCTACCCGTAGCTCCGAAGGAGCGTCATATAATAGCCAGGGGCAGAGTCCCGCTACTGCGGGATCGCCCCTGGGGAAGTAGGATGGCAAAGGACAAGAGCCCTGAAGGGGCGGAATAGCGCGATTCTTGCGTGCGTCTCCTCTATTTCGCCCTTTCAGGGCTTAGTCATGTGTGGCGATTTCCTTTCCAGGGGCGGCGCTGCGCTTGCCCCTGGCTATTATATGACGCTCCTTCGGAGCTACGGGCACAAGCGGTACACAAGACCATCCTAAATGTCAAAACTCCAGCACCCGGTCGCTACCGCAACCGGTACTGATGTGCTCGAGTTATTTTCAGGGGAGTCTCTCATGCGCCGTGTGTGTGTGTGTGTGCGCGCGCACCACGACGTATGAAAATAACAACGACGCCCTGGGAGTGCCGGCATCTCGCCGGCACGGGTGGACGCGGTTCGCTACGGAACTCGCCGGCAGGGATGGCGGCGCTCCCAGGCTATATCATTACGCGCTCGCTGCCGATACGGCGGGTGACGCGCTCTTTGTCGAGATGCTCCAGGATCGGTATGGCAAATTTGCGGGAAATATTAAACAATTCTTTGAAATCTCCGACTTGAATCTTGGCGCCTTTCGGAAAATGTTGGGTCAGCCGCGACTTAATATCCGCCAAAGTTTTCTGGTGCAACGTCAGGTCATTGCTGATTTTGACTAAGGTTCCTTCTTTGATCAGCAGGTGGTAGATCTTCTTGAGGGCGCCGGTCCCGCGGTGATCGGCGAGCCTAGCGAGCGCTTCATCGAGCGCCGGCGGCGCGACGCCGCTTTGAATGTAAAGCGCCTCGAGATCGCTTTTCAAAGCCTGCTCATCCGCCGTGAGCGAGATCTCATGGCCAAACAAGGCCACAACTTCTCCTTGCAGGCTCACGGCTTGGGCGACCGCCAGCTCGTCCAGCAGCGGTTTGAAATAATCGAACGGGGCTTTTCCAAAAAACTTTTCCCGCAACTCTTCCTTTGAAATGCCGTGCCGGAGGGGGTTGCTACGATGATAGCGCTCGAGTTCGGTTAGTATGGCTTGTCGCAGGGCCAAGTATGCGCCCGCGTCCACTACGTAAAACGGATTCTGCGTGACGATGCGGATCTGGCCTTGCCGCGACAGCTCGTCGAGCCGCAAGGCCAGGTAGTTCCGGGTGAACCCAAGGCGCCCGATCAGGCTGAGCTCGCCCAGACCGAGGGGACCGGCGCGTTGAATCAACAAGCCGAGACGACCGCGGTCATCGCTCTTTTCAAAGGCCATAAGAAAGCGCTTGACGGCGGTGTCCGTTTGTTTATGCTTTTCCGGCAGACTATCCAGCACCACGCCGCCGCCGAGCGTAATCATCGGTGAAAATTCACGTAGGATAAAGTTATCCCCAGCGACGGCGACCGTCGGCTGCTCCAGGCGCAGTTGTGCGAACCCCTCGCCACCGGGCTCGACCTTGGCCTCGCCGATCAGCGCCACTCGGCAGAGGATTTCGCTGGCGCCATGATGGAGCCGTACCTTGGCCAGATTCTTAAGCGGGCGCACTGCATTGGGCAGCAATTGCAGTTTCACATCGAGCAGCGACGTGGGCTGTAGCGTGCCGGCATGGGCGATCACCATGCCGCGCTCGATTTCCTGGACTTCCACGCCGTGCAGGTTGAGGGCGGTGCGCTGACCTGCCATGGCCACATCGGTAGCTTCTCCATAAACCTGTGCGCCGCGCACGCGCAGCCGGCGTCCCACCGGATGCACCTCGATTTCCTCGTCTTTGCTCACTTGCCCGGAAAGCAACGTCCCGGTCACTACCGTGCCAAAACCGCGCATAGTGAACGTACGGTCGACCGGCAGCCTGAACAAGCCGTTGGTCGACTTGAGCGCAATTCGGCGGGATAATCGCAGCAGCGCTTGTCGCAAGTAATCAATGCCGGCGCCGGTTTTTGAGCTCACGCGCACGATCTCAGCGTTTTCCAGGAATGAGCCGGCCGCCATCTCGCGCATTTCGATCTCTACCAAGTCGATCCATTCCGCATCCGCCAGGTCGGTCTTGGTTATCGCAATGAGCCCGCTTTGAATTTTAAGGAGACGACAGATGTCGAAGTGTTCGCGCGTCTGCGGCATGACGGACTCATCGGCGGCTACGACGAGAATAACCATGTCGATGCCACCGACGCCCGCCAGCATATTCTTGACAAATCGCTCATGGCCGGGCACATCGATAAAACCAAAGCGAACATCTTCAATATCCATGTGAGCAAAGCCGATATCGATCGTAATGCCCCGCGCTTTTTCTTCCTTGAGACGATCGGCGTCGATCCCGGTCAGCGCCTTCACCAGGGCGGTTTTCCCGTGGTCGATATGACCGGCCGTTCCGACGATGATATTTCGCATAAGGTCACACACGGCCGCGCGGCGGCCGCCTCAAATAGCGATGTGCCGACGGTAGAATGCATACAACTTGGCGGTTTGGTCCTTCCAGGCAAATCGGCTCTGTACAAAGTGCCGAGCTTCGCCACCCATTGACCGGCGCCGCTTTTCATCGTTGAGAAGTTCGCAGACGTGATTCGCCATAGCCGGCCAATCTTCCGGTTCACAAAGCAGGCCGGATACGCCATGATTGATGTATTCGCCGGTTTGACCGACTTTGTCGGCAACCACCGCGCGTTCGGCCATGAGCAGCTCGGTAAGTTTGGCCGGGCACTTAGCTCGGTTCACCAGCGAGTCCTCCATGGGATAAATGGCGACATCTCCCGCCGCCAGATAATGAGGAATCTCCGGCGGCGAAACCCAGCCGGCTACGCGTAGCGCCTCCAGAAAACCACGCGACGCGGCGGCTAGCTTAAGCCGCTGCGCTTCATCCGCTCTTCCCTGACCCACCACCAAGAAATACGTCGCCGGCGCGCGCCGATGAATCTCCTCAAACACGTAAACCAATTTTTCCAGATCAAATTCAAGAAAGCGCGTGTAAAGGAGGACAACCGGAGCGGCGGGGGGAATATTCCACCGCTGTCGCGGCCCTGATGCTTGCCCCAAAGGGGACGGCGAAACTCCGTTCGGCACATAGGCCACATGGTCCGGCGCCACGCCGAACCCCCAAATCTGTGTCTGCAAAGTACGGCTGGCCACCGTAACGCCTCTGGCTCTGCGCGTCAGCCAGGATTCCTGGAACTGAAACAAGCGCTTTTCAAGATACGAATACGAGCGAGCTTCGTTCATTCCGCCCCAGCCCTCCCAATCATCGGTATCGACAAAGAGCGGGGGGAGCGGCCAGCCCAAACGTTGGCCCATCAAGAGCGCCATGGCCGCCAATCCGCCATAGCCTTTCGGCTTGAAAAGATGGATCAGATGCGGCCTTTCATTCCACGCGGCCCGCAAGAGGCGCCAGGCCAGTCCGGGCGCGGCCAGCGGCCCTCGTATGGACCCAAGGCCAATATTGCGGACCGTCACGCCATCAACCACCTCGACCTTTCCGGAATCTTCCGGGTTGGTATAGGGGGGCGCGACGATCGTCACATAGTCTCCCAATTGCTGCAGCCCAGCGGCCAGCGGCACCATACGGGCCAGTAGAGTGCCTTTGGGTCGCAAGCCAAAGGGCGCCATGAACACAATTCGCAAGGCGGTTTACTCTCCGCGCGCTCGGCCCGATTCGCGGGCTTTGCGCTTAAATGTTTGAAACATGCTCTCACTCGGCGAGAGAAGCCGTCTCGCCGCGTCTGCCGACACCTTATGAAGGGCCTGCGCTTTCCTGCGCTTACCCATTAACGCTCTCAGGTGGCGCAGCGCATCCCATCTTGCCCGTACGGCGGCGCCTCCCGCGCCCTGATAAATAGCCAGCATAAAGGAGGCGACGTCATAGGCTAGAATGTTCAACAGCTTTCTGAAAATTAACGATGCCGGCCAGTTCTTCACCAAGGCATACCACTTGTTGCGCTGAATATGATAAACGGCAAAGGGGCTTCCCCTACCACCGGTGGCTGAGTGTATGTGATAAACCACGGCCGCCGGCGCTAAGGCGCACTTCCAGCCGGCCAGCCGGGCCCGCCAAGCCAAATCCAGGTCCTCGTAGTAAGCAAAAAAATCATCGTCAAAGAATCCCACCTCTTCCAGCAAGGCGCGGCGATATAGGGCCGCCCCTGCGCAAGGCCCCAGGAGATTCTCCACAGCGTCATATTGCCCATGATCCATCTCGCCAACTCCAATATTATATCCCATAGCATTAGGCGCGGCGCGGATTCCCATAGAGTCCAGCTTACGATGGTCATAGAAATTAACCATCTTGGCGGCAACCATGCCGATTCTGGGATCAGTGGACGCGGCGTCTACCAGCGCTTGCACGAATTCAGGAACAACCTGGGTATCGTTATTGAGGGTTACAATAAGCTCACCCTGGGCGGACAAGAGTGCGCGGTTGTTGCCGCCCGCAAAGCCAAGATTGAAGCTCGACTCGACGAGCCTGACCCAAGGATATTGCGATCGGACATACTCTGCTGATCCGTCACGGGAGCCATTATCTAAAAGCACGACTTCAAAATCGCGGAAGGTCTGCGCCGCCAGTGCATCTAAACACGCCGCCAAAAGTTTCTTGCCATTCCAGTTCAGAATAATTACAGACACCAAAGGCATAGCCGCTCGTTAATGAATTCGCTTAAGGCGTGACCGATCCCAAGCGTTAAGCAGCCCAACCATGGCCCGCTCGGGAAGCCACGTGGAGAGCGCGCCGAGTAGATAATATTTCCATCGACCGGGATAGGCAAACTGGGATTGGTCCATGATCATCTGCCGGCCCTTCGCCGTTTCGCCGCCCGCCATCAGATACTTCCCGTAATCCGCTCGGTGATACGCCAGCGCGGCGTCCGCCGGCAAGCGGCGTCGGTTGAGCTCGGCGCGGTGGGCGGCAATAAAACCGGAGATCGTCGCCAGCTTCTTTTCGGCCATGAGAACAAAGTTCGTCGTGGTGTTTGAGCCGTGCACACGACAGCGTGTATGCAATCGGTCCAGATAATCGAAGCGAAACCCCGCCAGTGACGCCCGCAGGCAGAGATCCCAATCTTCGACAGGAACCCAGCGTGCGTCGAAGCCGCCGGTAGCCGTAAGCACCTCGCGGCGGAATAGCGGCACGCTGGTGGTAATAAAATTATGCCATAGTAGATCGGGCAATATATCTCCGGACGGAGTGGGTCGGGGGACCACCAAGCGCCGGCCGTCATCCCAAAAAAATTCCATGGCAGAATACACGACGTCGCACGGGGGCGTCTTTTCGAGATAGTCAACCAGTTCCGCCAGCTTGTTCCGCTCCACCACGTCATCGGCATCCAGAAAGGATACGAATGCTCCGCCGGCCAACCGCAAGCCAGCGTTGCGGGCGATGGCGCGCTCCTGATTTTCCTGATGTAAATAAACTACCTTATCGTGATAGCGCGCCATGACTTCTCTAGTGTTATCCGTAGAACCGTCATCGACGACAATGACTTCATGATCGGCGTAGGTTTGGTCAATAGCGCTCTCGACCGCCTGGACCAAATAGCGGGCGGCATTATAAGTCGTAATAATTAAGCTCACGCGACCGGCCATCGTTCACTCTCTACCATTTGTTCCTGCAACGGAAGGCGGACTTCTGAATTCCGGCGGAACAGGCACTCGGCCTTTTAATTAAACGTAGGTCGAGCGTCCGAAGCGCCGCCGAAAAAAATCGGCGATACCCAGCCATCCCAGACGCGCTTTATTGAAGTCACCCTCGATCATCCGTTTGATCACAAATAGCTGCAACGTGCGCACGAGAGTGAGCGGCAAGACCCAAGGCATGGCCTTTTGGGCAAAAAGGAGGCTGTTACGCGCAAAGTAATAAATCATGCGAGGCGAATGCAGACCGACGCTTCTGGACTCCTTATGCCAGACTAACGACTTGGGCGCCAAGACCACTCGCCAGCCTTGCCGGCGAGCTCGGTAGCTCCAATCGGCATCCTCGAAATATAGGAAAAATCGATCATCCATTAAACCGGTCGCCCTTATGGCGGAAGCCCTAATCAGAAAACTACAGCCCAGAATATAATCTACATCTTGCCGCGCGTCGAACTGACCCCGATCCGTTTCATGCCTTCCAATATTGAACGGATATCCCGTAAATCGACTGATCCGGCCGCCGGCGCAGTTCAACGGCCGCGGCTCATCATAATAGTAAACCTTGGAGCCGGCGATTCCAACCCGCGCATCGGATTGCAGCAGGGCCATCAGCTCGGTCAGCGTATCCGGCGCAACCACGGTATCGTTATTCAAGAGCCAAACACACTCGGCTCCTTGCTCCAACGCATATTGGATACCGGCGTTATTGCCGCCGGCAAATCCAAGGTTTTCGCTGGTTTCAATTAACGGCAGGTCCATAAAGCGCGCGCGAATCTGCGTCGTGGAATCATCCGAGGAGTCGTTGTCCACGACGACCATACGGAAGCGCGGGTAGGTAAGTTTTTGGCACGACTCCAGGCATTCCAGCGTATCCTTCCAACCGTTCCAGTTGAGAACGATAATGTAGACCATTGGAAAATCCGTCTTCACGCGGTGGCTTCATCCTAAAAAAAACGCTTGGACCAGGAAGAACGCATTAAGGCGGCATGGCGGCGCAGCCACACCGTAAGGAAGAAACGGCCGGGGCCCGGCAACCGTAGGCACCGTTCTTCCATAGCTTGATCTGAAATCCTGCGAGTAAGCATGATCGCTCTTCGCTTTTTTATCGTAGCAGACCATAGGCGAAGAAATTGCCACTCCGGGCAGAACGTTTCGGTCAGCCGTCGTCGTAGCGTGCTGCGAATTTTAAAAAAGGCGCCGATCTTGCGGAGACTCATAATAGTCAAAATCGCCGGGATGTGTCTCAGCAACATGCGCGGTGAATAGTTTTTGGCTATCAGCATGAGCAGGTTGCGCCGGGTCATTACGGCAAATCGCCGCGTCGCTTCGGCGTCTGCCTTCGCGGTGGCGCCGACTTTATGATAAATTATGGCATCCGGCACAAAGAGACAGCGAAATCCTGCCCAATTGGCGCGGAAAGAAAGGTCCACATCTTCATAGTAGGCGAAGAAATCCTCATCAAAAAGGCCGATCTGGTCAAAAAGGTCTTTTCGGTAACAGCCGCCGCCTCCGCATGCGCCAAACACGAGACGCCGCTCACCATATTTTTCAACCGGCTCGCCCGTACCGATCTTATAGGGCCCTAAATCCAGATCGACGCCGTCGCCCGCCGAGTCCACGAAGCGCCGATCAAAGTAGTCGACCAAGTGCGAGGCAAAAAATTGTATATCAGGATTGTCCGAGATGGCGGCAGCCAGCGCCTCCAGCCATCTTGCATCCACGGCGGTATCGTTGTTAAGGAGGGCAACAAAAGCGCCCCCAGCCCTTCGTATGCCGGCGTTGACCGCGGCGGCAAAACCGGAATTCGTGTCCATGGTTATCAAAGTAATTTCCGGATAATGTTGACGCACGAATTCAACCGAGCCATCGGACGAGTGGTTGTCGACCACTATGGTCTCAAACTTTTTCCACGCTTGATTCCGCAAGGAATCAAGGCACTCCGCTAAATGATGCTTGCCGTTCCAGTTTGGAATTACCACAGTAAACATAGGGCCGTTACTATTGTATGGGGGTGACCTCGGTACGATGTAAGCCCCGTCAGGGGCGACCTGTTTATAGCTCGAATCCTAGGTGTTTAAACGCTAGCTCCGTAGGAGTCCCCCAGCTTGTCCTAACGACACGCAGAATACCGATGCAACTTCCTTAGTTTCTTCGTAATTGTTCAGGGCGGGCGCCGGCCGGTCCCCGAAGGGGACCTTGTTAATCGGAGGGTAACTTAGCGATGACTGTGCGTTCTCAGCTAATCAGCGTAAAACAACGCTGAAGCCTTGTTTCCAGACGATCCTGGTGATTCTCGTGCAAAATTCAGGTAATAGCCGTGGGTGGCGCCCCGCGCCACCCACGGAATGCCATCACACCCCCCGGCCGGACCCTGAAAGGGCCCACCTAAGGTCCGCTGTGGGTGGACGACCGCGACCCTTTCAGGGTCGGCCTAGGTGGGGGTTACTGTCCGGGGGTGGCGAAACGCCACCCCCGGCTATTAACAAGGTCCCCTTCAGGGACCGGGTGTTGTAGGGCCACCTTTTGTCGATAGGCTCATCAGCGGACCCCTTGAACAGTTACGTTTCTTCTTGGTTTCTGCACGCCGTTAGGCCAAGCTGGGGGACTCCTATGGAGCTTGGCTCTTATTTCGGATGCCTCGCTATAAACAGGTCGCCTATACCCAGGCTAATCGTTACGTAGAGCCGGCAGTGCCTTACCACCTTTACGGGTACATCGTACGGAAATCACACCTCTTCAGGGATGCGCGATGGCATCGGTCAGACGTTCGATAACATTATCCCACCCGATATCCTTGACGAGATCGTAGCCGACTATGCCATAGTCACGCGCCCTCTCCTTGTTGCTAAATAAACCGTCAATGGCCTTGCCAATTTCCTGCGGGTCCAAACGGCAGATGGCGCCGTTTTCTCGATGCTTCACAAACTCGAGGACACCGCCGGCATCGACGGTGGTAACGACCGGCTTACGGGAGAGGAACGCTTCCAGCGTTACGTAGCCGTAGTCTTCATCGAATGGCGCGTAGTATACGGCAAAGCAATTGGCATAGAGCTTAATAAGTTCCTCATCGCTGACAAACCCCGCCAAGGATACTCGGGATTCCAAGCCATAACGGGCAACCAGCTTTCGCAGGGCTTGGTCCTCGGGGCCGGTTCCGGCGATGACGCACTTAACGCGACGATCGACGAACCGCATGCTGGTGATCAACATGTCTATGCGTTTAAGCCTGTCCAGTCGGCCTACAGAAAGGATGTAGTCGCCCATCGCCTCGTACTTATATTGTCCGATCAATTTGGGAGGATGATATAAGGGTTCACTATCAATTTGATTGAATTTCTTCAGGCGGAGCGCGGTATTCTTGGAATTGGTAAAAATGCGCTTGGACTCCAGCAACGTAATTCTATCCATGGTCTCGATGCGCTCTTTGATGGAACGATCGATGTCATTCTTATCGCTGAAATCGCAATGCTCGGTGCCGTAGAGGTCATAGACTTGCCGGAACTGATGAATTAGCCAAGTCACCTTATTAGGATGTCGCACATAATAGGAAGGAAATTTTGTTCCGATGACCAGATCAATTTTGCGAAGATTGCTTTCCGACAAATCCAATAGGCGCCACACAAAGGCATGCTTCAATATTTCCTCGCGCGGATACCACTTATAAGGAAGCTTTACCACTTCGCATTCAAAATCGCGCTTGACCAATTCGTCATGCAGCGCATCGACGTGCAATTCCGCTCCACCGCGCGTGAAAGGAATCTGTGCAAAACAAATAATGACTCTTTTCTTCGGCAATCCGGTTTCCCCTTCCGCCCTCCAAAAATCGATTAGAAACTCGCCTACCTAATGGCCACCATCGCATAATCCGCAGGACCGTACAGGCGTTCATTGAGTTTCTCAATGGCATCATTGAACTCGCGCAGATTACCGGTCAACCCGTCAAGGCGCAGCTTGGGAATTCTCGGGGCGCCGGAAACGTCGGGATAGATAAGCTGTATATTCTTAAATCCTTCGGTCTCTACGATAAACTGAAGCGTAAGCGGATGCACCGGCCTGAGATGCCCAAGATCCAAATAAAACTTGTCCGGCAAGGCCAACGGGTTTAGCGGATTGATGGCCTCCAGTATAAGAACGCCGGCCGGTTTCAGCTTGGAATGGGCCAGCCGTAGCAAGCGCAGTAGCTCCTGCGGCTTTAATTGCTCGATGAGCTGCGCCGAGAATATGCCGTCCAGACTTTGGTCAGTCAAGGAACCCATGTACTCAAATAGATTTCGCTCAAGAACGGGGAGCCCGCGATCCTGGCAATAAGCCACCAAGTCGCCGTCCCGGTCAATACCCGTGACCCCAATGCCGTTTTCGTGCAATAGCTCGACAAATTCACCGCGGCCACACCCAATATCGAGAACCTGGCATTTTCCTTTGAAGCGATCCACATAGAGCCGTTGCCGGTTT
Organism: Acidobacteriota bacterium; assembly: GCA_016179055.1. Taxonomy (GTDB): domain Bacteria; phylum Acidobacteriota; class UBA6911; order JACOSC01; family JACOSC01; genus JACOSC01. The sequence goes on along the minus strand of JACOSC010000027.1, from coordinate 12,552 downwards.
TTGACCTCTTCTCTCGTCCCGCGGAAGCGCTGCGCGAACAGAAAATAATCGATGTCGATAAATTGTTGCTTGTCCTCTTCCACTAGTCGATCCATCGTCCCGGCCTTATCATCCCAGCCCAGCCCGCGGTTAATCCTTCTTTCGACCCGGCGGATTCTATCGGCGACCACGGTAAGTTCATTTTGCAAATGCCGAGAGAGGTGATCGTGGGTTTGCAAGGTCGCTTGCTGGGCGGCGTCTTGCGCTAAGGAAACTTCCGCCTGCAAGCTCTCCATTTGCTCCCGGCACTCCATGAAACACGCGTCCACGTCATTTTTCCACGCGGCTAATTGGGATTTCTCCTTCTCTAAAAGATTTTCTCTGGCATGGTTCCACGCGTTCTTTTGCAGTTTTCCAGCGTCGATCAAGCTTTCCAACCCATATTTGATAGAAGCGGTTTGAATCCTTCCGCTCTCGATCTGCCTTTCCACATTGAGAATTCTCGCTCTAACCTGCTGGAGATCATTGGCCATAGTACCAACCATGTCTCGTAAATGATTTACCGCGTGCGACACGTTCTTGTTAAACTCTCTCTGTTGAACAATAGGCGGATCGATATACCAGCGTAACGTCTTCCGCATCCATTCCCGAACATATATAATCAGCTTCCCGATAACCTTCTTGTGCGAGATAATCGGCGTATCGGTTACGACATGCCAGCGACGGTTAATCTCGGCTACCTCCGGTTCCAGATTCCGTAGTCGCTCATGATAAACCCGCGCAAACTCCTGGCCATCGCCGGCCGACGTCGCTACATTTGGGCGGTCGTTTTCAAATCTTTGCGCCCGCATCGCTTCTTTGATTCGCCTCTCAACCTCCGCAACGGACGGCGTTGTTTCGGTCATCATAGCCTCCTTCGACCCTTAGAGATTTTGCCTACCTGCTAAAGGCATTTTGTAGAACTAGGTTTTCCCGCGTGTAACGCCATCAACAAAAACGCATGGGTTTGCTTTACTGACAAAGGTGTTTAAAGATTGGCGAAATCAAGAGCAGCGTCCCAATGCATCGTCATTAACCACAGCCAATCGCCGGAGGGCACTCACCTGTGTCACGGCATCCTCCCCAAATAGTAACTACAGCATAATGCGATTTTTGTTAGAAATCAACTCCAGTTTTCGCGCAAGGGTAACCTTCTTAACGGCTTGCACCAAAATGGCATTCCGGTTGCGACACCTGTTTAAGTAATTACGCTTGGCATGGCCGACCCACCTGACGCGCGGGACCCGGTCGGCTTTCCCGTGCTAGGCTAGCCTAATTTCCTCTCCCCAGAAAAACTGGCGCAGGAGTTCGGGACGGCTGAGTCGGGGCGACGTTAGCTCATTAACATAAAACGCCTCACCGCCGGGATCGGCCGGCCTCCCCAGTATCAGCTCATAAGCCCGCCGAACAAAAGTAAGATTATCATACGCCGCGCCGTCGCGTAGGAGGGCCCGTCCCATTAGAGACTCGCCGGGAAATGATTCGCCGATCTGCAAGAGAGTGTCCTCGGAAAGCACAATCCCCATACGTTCCGCCATGGATTCTATTTTATTGCGGGGCGGCCGTGAAGGCGGCGTTACCTCCCTCACGGGATTTAGCAATAGGTTGCGAATGATGAGTCGAAGGTCTCCAGCCAAATGATTCTGAAATTCAAGCTCACGCGCCATCACCAATGGGTCGGGAGTCGATCCGAATACCCGTTCGTAAATCATGCACCAGGCATCGGCCGGCGGTAAAGTTTTGACTTGATCCGTGATGATATCCACCAGCTTGAAAAAGAAAATCTGAGGATCAACCACGAGAAGACGTCTGTGTTGAATGGCGTCAGGAAAGTTCTGAAGAATGATCTCCAACCTCCACCACGGAATCTCCGGCCTCAGCGGGAAAATGAAATCTCTGGCGCCATTGATAAGAAGGTCCGCTAAGAAGGTACTTCGATCTATGGCCTTGTCGTTGAGAAGCCCTTTATAGAATTCAAAGCCATCGCGGTCAGGGAGCCGGCATAATATCGCGCGGTAAGCCTCCGTAATAAACTCATCCACGGGGAAGTCGGCCATTTGGCGCTCATCGGAGCTAATGGCGCGCCGTAGGCCGCACTGGCCGCGCACGATGGCGCTTGCGATGGCTGCGCCATCCTGGCATCCCATCCGAAAAAAAATATTCGTCAAGTGTGTCTGATCATAAACCCGGCCACGGACTCCCAAGCGGGCCTTCGGTCTTCCCGAAGCTTTTCGGGCCGTTACCCAGTGATCATAAGTTTCCACACCCCACTCTTCAATGACCACTAAGGGCGTGCCGGCGATGAGCTGACGAAGCGAATCCGGCGAAAAGGTAATGGTTCCATGATCACCCTTCACTTGCCACTGCCCATTGAGGCGAAATCGAAATATCCCACCTGGCCGCAAAACGCGAGCCGCCGCATGAACGTACCGCAGTATGGCGGCCGCGCTGGTGGCTTTCTGGAATAAATCAAAGACGTAGACAAAATCAAAGGAGTCATCAAAATAATCATCCAGGTTTCCCGCCAGGGTCTTCATGCATAGATTGGGGATGGTTGAGGTGAAAGTGAGGGATTCTTGGATCAAACGTTCCGACTCATCCACTCCGTGCGCCAGGGCGACGCGTGGGGCCATATGTATCAGAAGCCGACCGGACCCGCAGCCGATCTCCAGCACGGCAGCCGTGGACTCGAGACGAATTCCGTCGATGACCCATTGTTCAACATCTTGGCGGCCGGAGGTCAGAAAGGCTTCGTCCGGCTGGGCCGGGTCGAGGACATAGCGATCTTGAACAACATCTTCCGTATTAAAATGCTCCCGACCCTGCATGTTTACATCCAATATTTGATTAAGTGGCTACGGAAACGTCCCTGGGCTACACATCGGCCCATTACATACATACAGGCCCTTCACCCATTAAAGCAGGTATCCTTCCGTTGACGCTTGCGCCCCATGAATTCCGTAGAGTGGCAATTGCAGTAAAGTATGTCCCGGCCCCACAGGAAGAATATTAAAGAATCGGGAGGGGATAAGTCAAATTCAAGATCGGTTGCCACCTTAGGCCGTTTATTGGCGGTCGAGAAAATTTGGCGGTGGCTGGTGACGGGGAGGACACCATTTCATGGGGATGACAGCAACCGGCGCGCCACGTTTTTCCAGGAGATTCCCAGACCGGCATAGAGATCCCGTCCGGCTTTTCCCATTTGGTGCGCCTTGGCCCGGTTCTGCCAAAGCTGATCCAAAGCCGCCCCGAGACTCTCTGGCGTGGGCTCCGCGGCTATCCCGATTTCCCCAGAGGCAACAAACTCCAACGGCCCGCCTGAATCCGTGCAGGTGATTAGCGGCTTGGAAGCAAGCATGGCTTCGAGAGAAACATAGCCATAGTCCTCATCTAAGGGCGGATAAATAACGCCGAGAGACTTGGCATATTGTTTGATCTTCTCGGCTTCGGAAAGATTCCCCAACCATTGCACCTTAGATTGAACACCCAGCTTTTGACAGAGCGCGTGCAATTCTTCCGTGTACGTCTGTTCATCGGCGATGCCCATAAAGCGCACCTGAACAGGTTGGCGAGTATGGCATAACGCCTTTAGCACTAGTTCCTGACGTTTTACAACCGTCAACCGACTGGGAAAGAAGAAATAGTCCTCAGCTTCGGCGGAGTAATAAAGCTCGGCGCTCGGCGGCGGGTGATATAAAGCCTCGGAGTCAATGCCGCAATACTTCTTCAGTCGTTGGGCGACATTTCGAGAATTGGCAAAAATCGTCTGTGCCTCCGGCAGCAGCGTGCGGTCGGCCCGTTCGATGGCTTCCCGAATTTGTCGCCCGTTGGGGAATTTATGCAGATCGCCATAATCGTGTCCCCACATATCGTAGGCGGCGCGATGCTGGTGGAGAATCCACAGCGCCTTGCGAGGGTGTGGGATGTAATAGGCGGGAAATTTTAGCCCGATGAGCAGGTCAACCCTATCGCCGGAGCACTCGGTCAAGTCTAAGAGCCGGCACAGTAGCATCTGCTCCAGCATGCGCTCCGGGGGGTACCACTTAAAGGGGATTGTTACAATCTCTGCTTCATGGCCCGCCGCGATTAAGGCGTGTCGCAAACCCTCCGCATGGACTTCTGCCCCTCCGCGAACAAATGGAACCATGGTCGTCGCAATGATGATCTTCATACGGCAAAGTGAATATTATCGCACATCCCCCCAGCAGACGCCAAACTCAGCGGAGGGCAAAAAGCAAAGATCGTACTGCCGAGCAGGGCAGCGAGGCGGTTATGCGTCAAATAATCAACCAGCAGAAACGTGCAATAGCCGGACATGGTATAGGCCAGCAAGAAAAGACAGTTGCTGACCACAATTAAATTTGGGACGAAAAAAATATATATGACCATGGCCAGCACGTCATTGGCGAGAGTATAGGATGTAAAAAGCAAACTGGTACCGACCGGGTAAAACATATCATCAGTTTAAAAAGGGTCCTGCAGGTGAACGGCCTGTTTCATGAAGTGCCATATGTATAGGTAGGTGTCGTTGCCATCACCTGGAAACATGGAATCCGGTCACCGCCGCTAAGATAAGCAGGGTTGCCGTGATGGCCACCGAATAAGCCAGCGCAGCGCGCCAAATTCGCTTGGCGTGCATTATCGTTTGAAGCCATTGTCAAATTAAATTTCACCGGCATAAGTCTTATGGGTAGGTGGGTGATGCGCTGCCTAACGGCGGTTGATCCGGGATACTTAAGTCGTAAAGACCGCGGGTCCTTGCGCTCTCTGCCGGATTGAATTGTAATAATAAAAGGCTAGGTTTTCAATATCTTACCCGTGCGTACTTACCTGAGCGGCCCATTGCCATAACCTTAAGGGCATAAATCTTCACCACAGCAAGACGGAACGCCATTCGAATCTTTGTCGACGATCGGCGCACACGTTATAAAGTGAGCGGCCCGCCTCCTTTGGCGTGATTTTCTCACGGTTGTTGGTTCATGAGGAATCTCCCCTCAAGCCGATGTTGGATTTTTAAAGCCAACAACATAACCGTAGGATACCCCACGAGGCCGCCACTTGTCAGCAAAAAAAAAATGTGCGAAACTAGGTGAGGTGGACGATTCAATGTCTTCCGCTATGATTTTATGAAGAGTCCATTCTAGCAACATACCCACGCGGCCGATAATTTTTTATTGAGTGCCGTGATGACCTATGACAAACACAGCCATTCATTTTGAAGTCAAAATAAGAGACCTGATCATTTTGATCATTGGTATCCTGACCATTCTTACGTTTTATCCTCACCTATTTACGGGTATAGGTAAAACCCGAGACGATACGCAAGCCGCCTTAGTGGCCTTGTCGAATGTGGATCATTTTAAGGTGGCGCTTGATCGTGAGAAAGGATTTGGTCGCCTTAGATTAGGCCACTATATCGAAAACCTCTCCTATTTGATAGATAGCCCTTTCTATTACAAGTTATTTCATATTGGCCCGCTGGTACTTAACTTACTCTTGTTCTTATACGTCTTAAACATGTTCTATCGGTCTTACGCGTTGATCGGCTTTTTCTCCATTATTTACTTGGCCTCCCTGCAAAATAGTTGGGAGCATAATCTGCTCTCTTGCTATCCTTTCCTTTTCACTTTCAGTTTCAATATCTTGCTGATCTCGGTAATTCTATTTAAGAAATACCTGGATACGTCAATGAAATCCTATTTAATAATCAGCGCCGGCCTTTTCTTCCTGCCGTTATTTACCTATGAAATGTTCCTGTTATATTTTGTGATCTTTATTATCTTAGCCTTCATTTATGGAGGAAGTGTTTCACTACCGGTAGAGAATAGACTCGTCCGAGTGATCTATATTCTCAGACCATTTCTTTTCTATATTGCCATTTTTGTCATAGCCTATTTTGTCTTCCGGCGCCTTTATCAAGTCAATTATGACGGAGTGCAGATCGCGAAATTTACGATTCGTAATTTCTTTGGGGTGGTTTACCAATTTAGTGTGTCCGCATTGCCCACCTATGTCTTTTTTCATTATCAATGGCTATTCGATCATTACACAGATGCGCTCGAAGGGCATCGCTACAACTTATTCTACATTGTTCAAAACTCTCGAGTAGAGTGGATGGCCAAGGCGGCGCTCAGCGCCTACTTCATTTATATTCTGGCCAAAGCCAAGCAACGAGTATTGGATTTCAGAAAGTTTGGGGCTACTATTCTTATCTCCGTGGCTCTGATTTTCTTGCCGACTTTGCTATTTGCCATTACCGTAAAATATCAAGCTTGGGTGCAGAGCGGAACTCAGTCCTACACCGCGACCTACTTTTCTTTTTTCGGGACCACACTCTTCTTTACCGCGCTATTCCTCTATATGGGCCAGCTCCTTGCCGATCGTCCGTGGCTTTCCCGGATTTACATTTTGACCCTTTGTCTAAGCGTGGCGCTGGTAAGCCTGCTCACCGATTATAGCAATTACTACGTCGCCAAAAATATGACGATGTATCAGTATAAGTGGAAGATATTTGATGAGTTTTTAAAGACCGAAGAATTTGAAGCGATTCCCTCAGACAGCGTTATCTTCGCTCCCTCGATGTTCTATAATGGCACGCGGGGGTGGGAAGACACTTACTGGAGCGATTATGTTAAGGTGAGAAAGGGAAAATCACTGACCATCTTAGACAAGAAACTCGGCGCCACCGAGTTTGCTAGCCAGAACATCCCAGAATCCAATCTGTATTATCTCAAATATCTGCAAGAGCCCAGAGATTATAATCAAGTTCTCATTTTCGCCAAGATCACCGCGCTGGATTTTTCGGAGGATTATATTTACTCGGACAAGGTAACCGTGTTCTCTTATTCCAAAAATAAAAAATTCATCGTTTATGGAAGTGTGAACGCCGAAGCGGGCCCGGAATATCTCGAGCTGGACGGCGAGGTGATCGGCAAACCGGAAGGCAAGGTTTTCGCACAGGTCGTTAATAAAGAAGATGTCCGCGACCCATTCATCAAGACTGAACTCGTCAGCCCCCAAATAAATCCGGATAGTATTGCGCTTTCTTATTACACCAGCGATATTGCCACCGATGTTTATTTTTCGAGGGTAAGAGCCCTATTTAAGCCTGATTTTTATCCTCCGCAGAGCGAGTTCGAGGCGAATCAGTGGTGGTGTGGACCTAAGGGCACACTGGTATTAAGGAATGCTACCAAATTTGACAACCGTATCGGCATCTCTCTGGAGGCCGTTGCCGCCGCCGACCCCGACGCCGACTTGATAATAGCCGGTCCGGGTTTCGTGGATAAGATTCCGATAAATTCAAAAGGAACTAATTACACGAAAACCCTTGACGTGCCGGCCGAGACCAATGTGGAAATTACGTTTACTAGCGACGCCAAAAGTGTAAGCAACTCTGACGACCTTCGAAATATTGTATTTGGAATTAGCAGCTTCAAAATGATTCAAAACTAATCGGGGTAACGCGGGGTTGGGCGCCGGTGGGAATCTTTGCCCAGAGCATGCGGACGCGCCGGCGGACATTCATTATTCAACGTTCTTAATTCCACTGGCGGTTTCCTAATAGGCGTCGCGCGCTCATTGGCGAAAGCACGGGGTATGAACTGATGGAGCCAATTGGCCAACCAAAAGACTTTTCGCATCAGAAGGGGCATATTAGAGCTTCTTTGGTTACCGCCATACTCATTTTCTTGATCTTGCTGGGCGCGCTAAAGCTTCACAAAATAGAATTAGCCATTCCCTTTGGATACAACTCCGGGAACATTTTCCTGATGGTCCTCACCAAGGGGATAACCGCCCATGAATGGTCCCCCTTTCTTGTGCCGCGCTCCAAACATTTAAGTGCTCCTTTCGATTTCAGTCTTCATGATATTCCACAGATGGCCGGCTCAAACCTGGTCTTCTTGACGATGAGCTTTATTTCCCTTTTTACGAAAGACTATGTTCAGGTCAACAATATTTTCTCCCTACTTTCTTTTTTTCTGATCGCCTTCAGCGCCCTTTATGCCTTCCGCGTTCTTAGAATTTCGTTCAAGATTGCTGCCGTACTCGGCATTTTATTTGCCTTTCTGCCGTATCATTTCGAAGAACAAAACATCGATCTCGGCCTGGTCTACTATACCCTTGTACCCCTGATGGGCCTCATACTCATTTGGATGTGGTCCCGAAAGCCCATATTCTTTAAACGTATAAGCGGACGTTACCATGCGGATTTTGGAAATTTTAAATCTATTTTTTCGCTGGTTGTCCTTTCATTAGCCGGGATGGGAGCGCCAACTTATAATATTTTCTTTTGTTTTTTTGCCGTCATTGCCGGGTTCAGCGCATTTTTTTATCGAAAGAGCGTCCATCATTTAGTCGCCGCATTCATCCTGATCACCGCCCTCGGCGCTGCCGTCCTTGTCAGTTGGGCGCCGTACATCTACGCGCAAATAACGCACGGCGCCAATCGCGAAGGTTTGGTGCGCGTATCGGCCTACGCCGCGGCGCGCGAGTTGAGCGTAACGCAATTATTCTTGCCGGTAGACGGACATCGGATATCCCTATTGGCCGAGCTTAGGGAACGCTGTATGGATTTGCCGGTCTTCCGCCAACATAGCACTCCCGCCGTGGGCATCGTTGCCGCAATGGGCTTGTTGTCTTTACTTTTTGGCTTACTTTTTGGCGCGGCTATCCAGCGGACGCTCTATTTCAAGTTGAGCACGCTGGCCATAGCGGGTATCCTCTTTGCCGGCATAGCCGGTCCCATTGGCGTATTGCTGAATTTTTCCCATATCATAGGGTTTAACGGGATAAGTATTTTCCTAGCCTATTTCGGATTGACCGCTCTGGGTCTGGCGCTCAGCCGATTCGAAAACAATATCGCGCCCCTATTTATGTATATGGCGTTGGCCGGGTTGCTCGTCATCGGAATCGGCGATCAAATTCCACATCACTTCAAACTTACCTACGGCTATGAAACCAGGCGACAAGACTTTCTTTCCGATCGTGAATTTGTCAAAGCCATCGAAAAAACCGCTCCGCCGAATGCCATGATATTTCAACTGCCCTTCATACCGTTTCCGGCTAAGTCCAGAGTCAATAATATGAGCCCCTACGACCATCTTAAGGGGTATCTGCACTCAGACACTTTACGATGGAGCGGCGGCGCTATGCGCGGCCGCTACCCTGCCTTTTGGTATCTCTCGACCGCGGAAGCGCCGATGGATCAGATGTTGTATAGACTTAGCTTGGCAGGGTTTTCCGGCATCTACATTGATCGCAACGGTTACTCCGACTTGGCGGCCGCTTTGGAAACGAATTTCTCCGGCGCACTGCAAAAGCCGCCGCTGGTGAGCAGGGATGGTAAGCTTTCCTATTTTGACATAACCGGGTACAGCGAGAGAATAATTATAGCGAGCGATCAAAATGCATGGAACGAATTGAGAGATACCGCAGTTTTTCCAATTCAAGACATTTGGGAGGGCGATTTTTATTCTCTGGAAAATAATGAAAAAGAAAGTTGGAGATGGTGTGGAAACCATGGGACCTTAACCCTGATAAACCCCTCCAACCGAGATAGGCAAGCACTCCTACACATGGAATTTACCCCGGACGGGCGCGACCCGCAAACCCTATTGATCCGTGGCGACGAATTCTTCACTGTGCTACGCATGAGCGATCAGGAAGAGAAGGTCGAGAAAACCGTCATTATTCCGGCCAAAAGCAAAATCGTCATTAGACTGTCCAGCAATGGCCAACACTTGAATATCCCAACGGATCCCCGATGGCTGATGTTTGCGGTGCGAAACGCAAGAATCGAGGAACCTACCTCTCCGCTGCAAGGCCAATGGGGCAGACGGTTTTATGGGCTTGAGAAAAAAGATAACCTCCAGTGGAGGTGGTGCGGCAGCGAGGGTACTATCACATTTTCCAACCCATCATCTCTTCCTAAACAAGCGCGTTTGCACATGGAATTTGGTCCGGAGCGCCAGTCGCCCTATGAGATCGTCATAAAGAGCAAGGATATTCTCGAAAGGATTCAAATCGAGCATGGGCGGCGAAGCTGCGAGAAGACGATAAATGTGGCGCCAAATGAGATCAAGGAAGTAGAGTTCTCCTGCGCGGCGCCGCCACTTCTCTTCCCTACGGATCCGCGAAAACTCGTGTTCGCCATTTACAATCTCAGCTACCGTACGGAACTTTTCGTCCGCCAACCTGAAGATCGCCCATCGAATGGACGTATGAGCCCACCATTAATCAACGCGCGATGACAAGAGTCGAGGTTTTATTTCCGCAACGAGGTCATCGAGTCTTGGCTCGTTCGTCGCCGCGTCCGCAATAGCAGTGGTAGCGGAAGTGGGCGCGTTGGCGCTAACCAACCGTCGGAAATTTTCTACCGGCTTACGGTAGACGTTTGTCCAAAGTAGTGTCAATAGAGGAAGGGAATAAACTTGTAGGTATGCTTTCGGTACTCGACGTACTCATTGCCAAACTCTTCCATCAGAAAACTCTCCTCCAAATTGATACGAAACAGTATACTGGGAATCCCAATAAAAATCATGTAGGTCAATCCATAAAGACTACAAAAGGCGAGCGGCAGCCCCACAAAAGAGAAAATCATACCAAAGTAACTGGGATGTTGAAGGTTTTTGTAGATGCCTTCCTGGATCAAGCGGCGACCCTCGTTTACTTTCAGATGCGCCGTGAAGAAACGTCCCAAGGTCCGTATGGAAATGTAACGAATCAAGATTCCGAGGCACAGCAGGGCAACTCCCAGAATCCTTAACCCGAAGACTCTAGGCAAGGTGGGCGGCAGGTTGTAATAGTCAAAGATCGGCCAGGCACATCCGATCCATAGCGAAAGCGCCGGCAACACCATCGTGTGTTTCCCCGGGTCTTTAAGAAACCGGTAAGTTTTCATGCCAATGCTGACATGCTCATAGGCCCGCCATAAGAGAATAATCGAAAGGACAATCCCAGTGAGCGGATCAGACAACGCCTCGAGTGGGTGCAAAGAGGCGCCCAGGAAGATCACAGTGAAAAAGACAAAACGGGCCGGTAGCAACAGACGCTGCCAGAGTGAATCAAGTAATAAAGCCATGAGCGTGTCCTATGTGAGTGAAGTTATGTGGGTCCGAGACGGTAGCAGCCGTATGGAAAGAACGCGGCGCGTGGTTAGGGCTTCAGACGGCGACGTTTCCTTTACCCTGGCGGCCCGCCGGCGGTCGTTGCGCCGGGGTCGTCATTTCCGCCGGGCGATTTTCAAAAATCGGAATCTTGAGGAGAAGCGACAGCTTCTCGAATATCGGTATCCATTTTCTAACGGCGAGACTATTGACGACAAAACTCCCCAGTATAACGGGCATGCGCGGCCGCGGAGCATGGCAGTTAACACATTCGTGATAGGCGGCAAGGTTCCCGTCGATGTGCGCCTGCCGAAGTTTCTGCATTCGCTCATTATTCCAGATTTGCACTAACGGTTGTTGATTGGCGTTTCCCAGCGGCTCCCCACGCCACATGTAGCAACAGGGAAAAACATTTCCATCATGATGAACATAAACCGGACCTTGCCAGAGATAGTGGCAAGGATTCCTTCGCTGGGGCTGCTCTTGTAGCCGGGGAATGCCGATGCCTTCAAACTGCAATTCATCTTCCTTAATCCGTACTTGATCGACGCCGGGGATATTCCACATCTCGCGGAAAGCTTCCACTTCGTCGGCATTGTCCTTCAAACGCACCATTTGAATGATGGTAAAGATCTTTGAACGTAACTTTCGCTTCATCTTCAGAAATTCCAAAATCTTGGCGCGCGTCTCCTCGAACTTGGCACCCTTCCGATATTTTTCGTAACTCTCCTTGGTAGCGCCGTCAAAGGCAAAAATGATGTAATTCAGCCCCGACTCAAGCAACTTATGGTTCCGCTCAGGATTATTCAACGTTCCGTTGGTCGATAGCCCAATCCGAATATTGTGCGCCCGGCAGAATGTGATCATCTCGAAGATGCGTGGGTTCAGCATGGGCTCTCCAGCGCCATAGGGCACGGTGAACTCCAAAAAGCCGCGCGCCTCTTCGATCACTTTTTTGAAGAGCGGCAAAGGAATGTCCACGGGTTCAAAATGCACTAACTCCCGCGGACACATCGGGCAGAACAAGTTGCATTTTCCGGTGGCTTCGATGAGAACGTATTTAGGGCCACCATGGACGATGGTCCGCTTGGACAGATAGCTCCAAAGGATAGCCATACGATTTCTAAGTCTTGGCAGTGATTGGTTCATTATTCCCTTAGCTGGCCTGAAACCATTCTCCTTGGAGCGGAACGGCGTTCAGCCGATTTTCTAATTGGCCGATATCGACGCGGCAGGCATTTATTGGATCCTCAGTGGCGCCCTGTGCCAGCTTCAAATATAATATGGAAAGGTTGGCTCGACGCGGCAATCCTTAACACCGACTTGAGTCCGTATTTCTTCGACGAACTATCGAAGGCGGCGAACCTATCTCCCTTCCATAGAGTCGAGGCTAAGTTTAAACGCCATGAGAAAGTTCCACTGCGTA
>JACOSC010000209.1 GCA_016179055.1 Acidobacteriota bacterium | reverse complement strand
CACGACCGAGGAACCGACGCAACCCCGTTGGGGTTGCTAATGTCCGCCGACCTTTTCCCAGGGTAGCTCGTTCCTCGCAACCCTGGGCTTTGAAACGGAATCCCGTTGGGATTCTGAAACGGGCAAAATATTTTCAGGAAGCGCCATTCGGGCCTTTATTCATGGGGCCTGTTTGGTGCCGGCTCGTCCGGGTTCGGAATTATCGCGATTTAGAGCTATCCATAGCTTATGGGCCACTGGTGGAATTAGAGACCCAGCTTCAGATAGCCCGACGCTTGAATTATGTGGATACCGATTCATTTAATCCACCTATGGATAAGGCATCCGTAATGGGGCGGATGCTTAAGGGATTGCGGAAGTCTTTGGCAAAGAAATCCAAGCACTATCTCCCGACCCCTGACCCCTGTGAACAGTTACAGTATGTCTACGTGCGAAGTCGGAAAATCCCCATCACTGCCTCGCCGGAAGAAGCGCCAAGAGGCCTAAAAACCTAACAAAATAATCATCTTAAAAACCGGCCGGAATCTCGAAGGGGTTTCGCAGCCAAAATCCTTCAAAATAAATAAGATTAGGGCTAAAAAGAGGATCACATTTATGCTATACTATGAGCTTAAAAAAACGAGAGGAAATAGGCCTCGCCGGCAAACGTAAAACTACAGCAAAACCATTATAAAGAAACGAAGGAGTTGCATCGGCCGCTTTGCGGCGCGTCATGATACATGAGGCTAGCGCCGACGGCAAATTAACTGCATCCTTCGCACTCATAGAGGAGTAAAGCATGCCAATGGAAGATACGGTCAATCCGCCGAACGAGGACGCGATAGCGCCTACGGCCGCGGCCGCGGGCAGCGATTACGATGCCGACAAGATCAAAATCCTTGAGGGATTGGAAGCGGTCCGCAAGAGACCGGCCATGTATATAGGCTCGACGGGGACGGAAGGTCTCCATCACCTGGTTTGGGAAGTGGTTGATAACAGTATCGACGAGGCGCTGGCCGGCTTCTGTACACGAATCGATGTGATTGTCCATATTGATAACTCCGTAACAGTGGTTGACGATGGGCGGGGGATTCCGGTGGACAATCACCCCCAGACCGGGCGTCCGGCCGCCGAAGTGGTTCTAACCACGCTCCATGCCGGAGGCAAGTTCGACCATGAAAGTTACCGGGTATCCGGCGGGCTCCATGGCGTCGGCATATCCGTGGTAAACGCGCTCTCGGATCGGTTGGATTTGGAAATCTGGCGGGAGGGCAACGTCTACCAACAATCCTATGAACGTGGCCGGCCGGCTACCGAGTTTAAAATGAGCGGCCATACGAAACGACGTGGAACCAAAGTTACCTTCCGACCCGACTCTGAGATTTTCGAAATCAAGGACTACAATTCCGAAGTGCTTTCCCAGCGGTTGCGCGAGCTGGCCTTTCTCAACCGTGGACTCCTCATTACTCTGGAAGATTTGCGTCAGGAGAAGCGTCATGAATTCAAATATGAGGGAGGCATCGCCTCTTTCGTCGACCATTTAAATAAGAACAAGAACGTTCTCCATCCGCATCCCATTTATTTCAGCGCCGAGAAGGATGGTGTAGTGGTCGAGGGCGCGCTGCAGTACAATGACGGCTATTCCGAACTGCTTTATTCCTTTGCCAACAATGTGAGTACCGTCGAGGGCGGCACGCATTTGATTGGATTCAAGTCGGCGCTGACTCGCTCGATCAACAACTATGCGGTGGAGAATCAACTCTTCAAGGACGTTAAGGAGAATCTGACGGGCGATGATGTGCGAGAGGGTTTGGCGGCCGTGGTGAGCGTAAAACTTCCCGATCCGCAGTTTGAGGGGCAAACCAAGGCCAAATTGGGGAACAGCGAAATCAAAGGTCTGGTCGAAACCCTGGTTAACGAGAAGCTCAAAGACTTCTTTGATCAGAACCCCGCGGTGGCGCGCAAGATTGTCGCTAAAGCCCTGGAGGCGGCGCGTGCCCGCGAAGCCGCCCGCAAGGCCCGCGAACTGACGCGCCGCAAAGGGGCTCTGGACTCGGCCTCCTTGCCCGGCAAACTGGCCGACTGTCAGGAGCGGGACCCGCAGTTCAGTGAGCTTTTCATCGTTGAGGGTGATTCCGCCGGCGGCAGCGCCAAGCAAGGTCGCAATCGCCGATTCCAAGCGGTGCTGCCCATCAAAGGCAAGATTCTCAACGTCGAAAAAGCGCGGTTCGATAAAATGCTCAACAATGAAGAAATTGTCACTATGATTTCGGCGCTCGGTACCGGGATCGGCGCGGACGATTTCAATCTGGAACGGCTCCGTTACCATCGGATTATCATACTGGCCGATGCCGACGTGGACGGAAGCCATATACGCACTTTGCTGCTCACCTTCTTTTATCGCCAGATGGCTACCTTAATCGAACGAGGTTATATTTACATTGCGCAGCCGCCGCTCTTCAAGGTGAAGCACGGAAAAACCGAACGGTACCTCAAGGACGAAAAGGAAATGGACGATTACCTGCTCGCGCGCGCCGCTGCGGCCATCACGGTGAAAATCGATACGCTTAACCAGGAGTACCAGGGCGCGCAACTGACGAAGGCGCTGAAGACCTTGGTCGAATTTAAAACTGTTTATCAAAAACTGACGAAGCTGTTTAACAAAGCTGTGATCGATTATTTGCTGCCGGTTCTGGCCGGCGCCTCTTTATCTATTCGGCAACAGTTTGGCGACCGCGAGTGGGTAACGGCGCGCGCCGCAGACCTTGAGCGGCTGGGCTTTCGCGTGCTCACGACCTACGATGAAGAACATAGTCTTTATGGTTTGGAGGTCTATACCAAAGGCAACGGCAAGATCCGCGTGGATTGGGATTTGCTCTCGTCGGTCGAGCTCCAACGTCTGCTGGCCCTGCGCAAAGAAATTGGGCCATTTGAAAATCCGCCCTTCTCGGTCAGCGAGAATGGTAAGATTCTTCAGGTGGAATCCAAAGATAAGTTACTCGAGCACGTCTTGGAGTACGGCAAGAAGGATATCGCCATCCAGCGCTATAAGGGGTTAGGAGAAATGAACCCGGAGCAACTTTGGGAGACTACGTTGAATCCGGAAAAACGCACGCTGCTCCAAATTTCAATCAATGACGCCGTCGAGACCGATGAAATATTCACAATATTGATGGGCGACGTGGTTGAGCCCCGACGAAAATTCATCGAAGAAAATGCGTTGCACGTACGCAACCTTGATGTTTAGGCGAGACCTGGGAAACAAGGGATACTGAATTTAAGGAGCCGGTGAGCTCACCGGGCGACTGACGTAATCGTTGCTCCTGCCTGCTTCGGCTTCGCTGGGATTTAGTTTAATAGGACAATCATGAACGATAATTCTCCGCAGTCACACGTTCCGGTCAACCTTGAAGATGAGATCCGCAAGTCTTATCTGGATTATGCCATGTCGGTTATCATCGGTCGCGCGCTGCCGGACGCCCGCGACGGGCTCAAGCCTGTGCACCGCCGGATTCTTTACGGCATGCATGAGCTGGGCAACACATCGACTCGAGCCTATAAGAAGTGCGCCCGCATCGTCGGTGATGTGATCGGTAAATATCATCCTCATGGTGATACCGCGGTCTACGATGCCCTGGTCCGCATGGCGCAGGATTTTTCTTTGCGCTACGTTCTGGTCGATGGGCAAGGCAACTTCGGCTCGATCGACGGCGATCCGCCGGCGGCCTACCGATATACCGAGGCGCGCATGGAGCGCATCGCTGAAGAAATGCTGGCCGACGTGGATAGGGATACCGTCGATTTCGTGCCGAACTATGACAACGCCGAGAAAGAACCTACGGTGCTGCCGGCTCGCATCCCCGCGCTTTTAGTGAACGGGTCTTCCGGGATCGCGGTAGGCATGGCCACCAACATCCCGCCGCACAATTTGACTGAGATTGTCAACGCAGCAATTTTGTTAGTGAAGAATCCTGAAGCTACTCTGGATGATCTGATGGGGCTCGTACCCGGGCCGGATTTTCCAACGGCCGGGTTTATATATGGCCGGCGGGGCATACGAGCCGCTTACGAGACCGGTCGCGGGATTATTCAGATGCGCGCCCGCGCCGGCATTGAGGAGCTGGCCCGCGAGCGCGAAGCTATCGTGATTACCGAGATACCTTATCAGGTCAACAAGGCTAAGCTCATTGAAAAGATTGCAGAGTTAACTCAGGATAAACGGCTGGAAGACATCTCCGATATACGCGATGAATCGGATCGCGAGGGCATGCGTATCGTGGTTGAGCTTAAGCGCGACGCCCAACCGCAAATTGTGCTGAACAACTTGTACAAGCTGACGGCGATGCAATCCAGTTTTGGGGTCATTATGTTGGCCATCGTCGGCGGGCAGCCCAAGGTTCTCACGCTGAAGGAAGCTTTGAGCGTTTTCATCATGCACCGCCGCGACGTGGTGATGCGGCGCACGGCCTATGATCTGGCGAAAGCGGAAGCACGCGCTCACATCTTGGCGGGACTGACCAAAGCGCTCGACCATCTCGACATGGTGCTGGCCATCATACGGGGATCACGCCAACCCGCTGAGGCGCGCGTCAAATTGATGGAGCGGTTCGAGTTCACTGCGCTGCAGGCCGAGGCCATATTGGAAATGCGCTTGCAACGCCTGACCGGGTTGGAACGGGATAAGATTGTCGAGGAATATGAGAGCTTGCTGAAGCAGATTGCAGAATACCGCCGGATTCTAACCGACGACCAACGACTCAAAGAAGTCGTCATTAAAGAATTTGAAGAGGTGCGTACGGCCTATGGCGATCAGCGGCGTACGGAAATCGTCGATGAGACCGGTGAAATCCAAATCACCGATCTGGTGCCGGATGAGGAAGTGGTGGTCACGATATCGCACTCCGGTTACATCAAACGGACGCCGGCGAGCGTTTACCGCAGCCAAGGCCGCGGCGGCAAAGGCCGTATGGGAATGACCAGCCGCAGCGAAGATTTTATCGAGCACATGTTTGTCGTCTCCACGCACAGTTACATCTTAATTTTTACCAACAAAGGTCGTGTGTACTGGCTGAAGGCCTACGAAATTCCCGATCTGGCCAGCGCCGGCAAAGGCAAGTCCATCATCAATCTGGTCAACATGGATCCCGATGAGAAACTCGCCGACGTGGTCTCGGTGCGCGATTTCGAAGACGGCAAATTCGTGATGATGGCGACGCGCAATGGTACCATAAAAAAGACCGGGTTGCCGGCGTTCTCCAATCCGCGTTCGGCCGGCATTATTGCCATTACGCTGGATGAAGGCGATGAATTGATCGCCGTAAAACCCACCGACGGCTCGCACGAGGTCTTGCTGGCGACGCGTGATGGCATGGCGGTGCGCTTTAATGAAACCGGCGTGCGCGATATGGGGCGAGGCGCTAGAGGCGTGCGAGGGGCATCGTTGCGCGAGAATGATTTTATCGTCGCCATGGAAACCTTCAAGGAACACGGCATGCTCCTGGTGGTGACCGATCGCGGCTATGGCAAGCGCACCAGTATCGAGGAGTACCGTCTCACCGCGCGCGGCGGAAAGGGTGTGATTAACATTAAGACCGGCGAAAAGAACGGACACGTCGTTGACGCCGTGCACGTCACGGATGACGATGGAGTGCTGCTGATCACGGCGCAAGGGAAGCTCATACGGCTGCAAGCCTCCGACATTCGGCAGACGGTGACCCGTAGCGCGCTCGGCGTAAAGCTCATTGATCTGGAAGAGGGCGATTATGTGACTTCTGTGGCCATCGCCAGCGGGCCCGATGAAGAACCGGATCTCGTCATGTAGGAGTTCCTGGGAAAGGTTCTATAAATCGGCGCGCACCGCGAAGCACAGATGCGGATACGCGGCCGGATTTAACTACGTGGCACCCCGTGCGTCCAGATTGGACGTTGGGCCACTGGAAAAATGACCGGCCGTACACCGGTCAGGCCGACCAATGCTAAAGGCTGAGGGGATGAGAGAAAGGTATTTTTTGTCATGTCGGACCGGAGGTTAATATTATCGCGTTTACGTACCTCTGCTACCGGCCCCGCCGGCCGTAAGCCGCTTGGGCGGCTGCGTTATTGGACTCTGGCCGGCGCCCTGCTCCTCATGCTCAGTGTTGGGTGGTGGGCTTACTCTCGGACCACCGATCAAGACTTATTTCTTAAGGCGGGAAAACTGGTTCGCGCCGCCCGCTATACTGAAGCGCTGGCGCTTTACGAGAGAATCTTTTACAGTTCATCGCAGGCGGAGTTGGCGGAACAAGCCTTGTTTGATGCCGCTAATATCTGTTACTTCAATCTTGGCGAACGCCGGCGCGCCATCGAATTATACAACCGTTTGATTGCTTCCTTTCCCAACGGGTGCCACGCTCCGCAAGCCTGTTTTCACCTGGCAAAAATTTTTGCCTCGGATATGGGCGATCTGCCGCGGGCGATACGGGCTTGGGAAGATGGCCTCAAGGTGCGCCCGGATTCACCGGTGGTGCTTAGCACCGAACAGTATCTCGAAGCGCTTTCCAACGTTGCGGATGGCTATTTTAGTCTGAACGGCTTTGATGAAGCTCTAGCCGTTTATCAAAGGATCGCCGATGATTATCCCGGCACGCATAACGCCAATCAGTCCAACTTGAAAATCGGCATCATTTTTCAAACGCAGGGGCTCTACCGAACCTCGCTCAAGCCGCTAAAAACCGCGATTAAGGAAAGTCAATGCGATAATTGTCAATTCATGGCGCAGACTTCGCTAGTCGAGGCCTATGAGAATCTTGAAGAGCTCGACGAGGCGTTGCAGGTGGTCCATGCTATGGCATTTCTGGCAGGACAGGAAGAATACAAACAAAGCGAGCTGCAGCGGCTGCAAATTAAGAAACGGCGTTTGGCATCGGGCAGCAAACCTACACGCGGGCGCCGAACCCGTAAACGAGCTTGATGTGAGACAGGCCTCTTGACTGTACATACAGGCGGGACGCCTGTGCGTGGAATTTGGACATTCGGTAGGGAGTGGCGTACTGCTTACTATCCAAAGCTCCAAAGGAGCGAACTGTAATAGCCAGGGGCAAGCGAAGCGCAGCCCCTGGAAAGCAAGCGTCCCCAGCACGCCAGCCCTGAAAGGGCGCACTAATGGAGATCAATTCCTACACAAGCGCCGCGCGTTTCAGGATGAGCTGCGCGTCTTGTGCCGAAAATACGGGGTCGGGTTGGATGAGCGTTAGGTCTGGTGTGGAGGCCGGTAGTTTCGTCGAAGGGTATTGCGCCCTTTCAGGGCTTATTACTTCTATAGTCTTACATACCAGGGGCTGCGCTGCGCTTGCCCCTGGCTATTACAGATCGCTCCTTCGGAGCTATGAGAACAAGCTTCGGGCTATGGTGGGGCGTCGCGTGACCTGCGGCACCAAATAAAATGTCCAAACTCAAGACAAAGGCGGGACGCCTGTACCGCTTTTCCAAAAACATTTTTTGAAAGCTATATACAGAGTGTAGGGCGCGCTCTAGTTCCATACCCCGGGAAGTTGATACGCGCAATCCGGACAATGTCCCAGCGGGTCTAGGCGATTTTGCAAGACAAAGAAGCCGCGGCGGAGAATCACGGCGGACCGGCAGGATGGGCAATAGGTGTTTTCATAACGGCCGGTCTGCCCAGGGAGATTGCCGGCGTAAACGAAATTCAATCCGGCCGCCTCGCCAATTTGGGCGGCGCGCACTAGCGTCTCTACCGGTGTGTCGGGTCGATCCTGCATTTTATAATCGCTATGGAAGGCGGTAACGTGCCAGGGGATATCTTTTGAAACGTCCGCGAGATAGTGTGCGGCCTCGCGCAGCTCTTCATACGAATCATTGAAACCGGGAACGATCAGCGTCACGACTTCTACCCAGAATCCCATGGCCACCAGGCGCGGTATGGTGTCCAGGACATTCTTCAATTGACCGCCAAGCGCCTGGTAGTTTTTGTTCCGCATCGATTTTAGATCGACCTTGTAACAATCCGTAAAGGGCCGTATGTACTCCAACGCCTCCGGCGTGGCATTTCCATTGGAAATAAAAGCGGTGCGGAAGCCTTTCGTCTTGGCCGGCCTAAAAATATCCATGGCCCACTCCAGCGTGATTAGCGGTTCGTTGTAGGAGCTTCCGATCATGTGAGCGCCGCGCTGTTCGGCCATGGCCACCAGTTGATCAGGATTGGCTAGGCACGGGGCCGTGCCGGCGGAGGGGTCCCTCAGCGTCTGCGAAATGTTCCAGTTCTGGCAGTATCCGCAGTGCAAGTCGCATCCGAGCATGCCGAACGTGAGGGTTTTTGAGCCGGGCCGCACGTGATAAAAAGGCTTTTTTTCGGTAGGGTCGCACTGTAAGGCGGCCACATAGCCATGGGGCGCGTATAAGAGGCCGTCGCGGTTATAGCGAACTTTGCAGATTCCTCGCAGCCCTTCGAAGATGACACAACGGTGACCGCAGGCCAAACACCGCAGCCGCCGCTCCGGCAACTTTTCGTAAAGCACCGCTTCTCGAGTTTGCGTGTCCAGTGTCTCTAGGGTGTGGATTTGGCTTGCCATATTCGCCCGGCCGCTTGTTGTCATCTCATCGGTGCACCAAGTTTCCCGTCGCCAACGTAGAGGCCGCACGGCAGCCCCATTTTTTTTCTACTTGAACCATTGGTTGACCAAGGGAATCTTGGATAGATCATTTACGATAACAATGCCCATCAACACGACGAGGAAGATGAGACCCACGTAAACAATCTTTTCCTTTATTGCAATGCTGAAATCTTTGCGCCGTAATCCCTCCAAGAAGATCAGAAATATGACCCCGCCGTCTAAAATGGGGATGGGCAGCAAATTAAAAACTCCCAGGTTGAGGCTGACCATTGACATAAATTGTAATAGACTGCTCTTGCCGCCGCGGGCCGCCTCGCCCGACATTTGAGCAATGCCGATCGGGCCGGAGATGTTCTTGATGGAAGCCTTCCCGGCAAACAAGCCGCGCAACACTTGGAAAGTGACGTAAACCGCTTCAGCGTTCAGATTGACGGATTCGATAACGGCCCGCGGGAAGGGGTACTTCTCCGACACGAGCAATACGATACCGATTCTTCCAACCCCGTTGTTGAGAGCCGGCGTAACCGTTTTGAAAATATCCAAAGCTCCCCGCCGGACGGTGAGGTTTAAAGGGACGTTAGGATGGTGGCCGATGATATCCAAGACTTGCTTGTAACTGGTTCCGGATTGTTGGGGGGCTTCGGCTTTCACGATTATGTCGCCGGAGCGCAGGCCCGCCTGATCAGCCGGCGAGTTGGGCTGAATCGCCTCAATAGCCATGAACGGTTCTATACCGATGATGCCGATTTCATCCGGTGTTTCACGCGCCGGAATCACCTCCTTATCGAGTAGTTGCCCCTGGCGCTCTACCGTGATTATCTGTTTTTGTTTGGAGTTGATGGCAATCTTGATAAAGGCCGACTCCATCGTGCCTACCGACTCGCCATTGATCTTGACGATCTTATCCCCGACTTGTAATCCGCCTTGCTCGGCGGGCGTGCCTTTGGCCATCCCCCCGATGTAAGCCGGCTCATTCAGAAACTTCATGCGGTGGACACCGATCATGCAGTAGGCCGTCATGAGCACCAGCGCCAATACGATATTCATGGCCGGTCCGGCGAAGGCGACCATGAGTCTTTGATATTTTGATCTCGAAAGGAACTCGTCCGGAGAGCCGGCGGCTTCTTCATAACTCTCGCCGGCCATTTTGACATAGCCACCCAACGGAAGTAGAGCGATCCGATAATCCGTATTGCCGCGACGAAACCCAATTAGCTTAGGTCCAAATCCCAGCGAAAACGTCTCTACACGGATCTTCAAAGACTTGGCGACCAGGAAATGTCCGAGCTCATGAACAAAGATCATGATGCCAATGACAAAGAAAAACCAGAGCAGAGTATTTCCTCCGCTCTTGACCGACTCCAGGCTCAGGGCCAGTATGGACGTTAAATCTGTAAACAAGATAGCCTCCCATTCCACAAAATAGTGACAGCAATCCTCCACCCTTGGTCCCGCGGGACTGTACCATCAGACGTGCATGGCGATTGCTTCTTCGGCGAAAATCCTGGCCCGAGCATCAACGTTCGTCAACCTCTCAACCGAGGTTACCGGCTCGGACGCGATTTGTTCCATAGTCAATGCGATGGTTTCAGGAATGCCGCTGAAAGCCAACCGTCCGGACAGAAAAGCAGCGACCGCCACTTCGTTGGCCGCATTGAGCACCGTCGGCATGGTACCGCCGACTTGTAGGGCTTTGTAGGCCAAGTCCAGGCAGGCAAATTTCTCTCGGTCCGGAGAAAAAAATTCCAACCGGTGCGGCTTTCCGAAATCGAGACCGGGCAGCTTAGACTCTAAGCGTTCCGGGTAGGTCAACGCGTATTGAATGCACGAACGCATGTCGGTGATGCCCATCTGCGCAATAATGGACCCATCGATCATTTCGACCAACGAATGAACCGTGCTCTGCGGGTGAATGACGACATCAATCTGAGATGGACTAACGCCAAACAGCCAATGCGCTTCGATGACTTCCAATCCTTTGTTCATCAAGGTCGCCGAGTCGATCGTAATCTTTTGACCCATACGCCATGTCGGGTGGTTCAGGGCTTCGCTGGGTTTGACGGCATTCCAGCGCTCTTTGGGCGTGTGCAGAAAGGGACCGCCGGAGGCCGTCAAGATCAGGCGTCGTATTTCAGAGCGGGCGACGCCGCGCAGGCACTGGTGTATGGCGTTATGCTCACTATCTACCGGCAGTATCTGCACCCCTTTCTCTTTGGCCTTGGCCATGATCAATTGGCCGGCGATCACCAGAGTCTCTTTGTTGGCCAAGGCTATATCCTTGCCGGCCTCAACCGCCCGATAAATTGGGAGCAGTCCCTGGGACCCGCTCATGGCCCCCAATACAAGCTGGGCTGCCGGTTGCACTGCGATTTCCGTGGCGCCCTCTACGCCCCACACGATCTCGCAAGGCGGGTGCCGCAAGCCAACATGACGTAAAGCCTGGACCAGCTCGCCGGCTTTCAGTTCATCCGCCACCGACACGATCGACGGCGCAAACTCGACCACTTGTTCGGCAAGCTTCTCTACATTATTTCCGGCGGCCAGACCGATCACTTTGAAGCGGTCTGGAAAGGCGCGCACCACGTCCAACGTGTTGGTACCAACAGAGCCAGTTGATCCGAGTAGAACAATGTTCTTCATAGGCAGGTTTCTATTTTAGCATAACCGATATGGGGTCGGCCAACCCTAATGACAGGCCACAGGAATTCCCTACTCCGTTGAGTAGTCCCTGCGCGATAAGGAATTTCGCCACCGCCAAAGCGAGGCATATTTATGCGTTGTTTCTTGCAAGAGTAATCAAACTTCATTCGTAATTACTCAGCCGTTATGGTCCCGTAGGGACCACTGACTGTAGGCAGGTCCTTTAGGGCCTGCCAGTAGCCGCCGTGCATGCTCCCCGTCGCGTAGCGACGGTTGAATCCTGGCCATGCTCTTGTCACTCGTCGCTACGCGACGCGAATTCTCCTGTGTCCGGCTATACCGGCCTTGAAAGGCCGGCCTAAACTCAATCAGCCGCTACGCGGCTGAGTAGTTCCTAGAGTTATCTGAAAATTCGTAACTGTTCAAAAGGACTGTACCGATACCGTCGGGAGCGGTAGCGGCCCGTACTGCATTGACTGCCCCATAGCCTGAGCAGTTACCTTCATTCTTGATTAAGCCTTGAAGGACCTGGTCGCTACCGCTCCCGGTTCTGTTACTTTGTGACCGTTCATTATGCCGCTGCTGTTTTACTCAATGGTCTAAGAAAAATACCTACATGATTAAGAGTTTAATACCGACGAAAAAAAAAGCCATATACCTATATTTTCCGAAACATTTCCACGTTAAAGTGACATTGTTTCTTCTTGAAGGCAGGAAGAATGACGCGTAAGGCCGTGTGAGCAACGATCGCATGATGGTTTCCGCGTTCGGATTTCGCTTCGTGTTTTAAGAGCGATAGTACACGGTTGTTAGTCCCCTCCGCCAGAACGTGGCTATGGAACGGCGTTCCTCTCCACGCCTGCCTATAGTGATACCCTTTCCCCCTCCGATAACACAAACCAATCCTTTGCGCAGGACGAGAATTTTGTTCCGGTTAATCTTCCGTTGCTTTGTAATCGACTCTACCTGCGGTAGGACGCCCTGTGGGCTTATCTGAATAACCCTGAATCGGCGCGGGGCGTTCGCTCGAAGTGGTGGGGACGAAAGGATCGCGCGGGGCTGTGGCCAATGTCCAAACTCCAGAAAGCGGCTGGAAGCCGCTTCCACCCAGCCCAGCGGACCGATGAGGTATTCGAATGGCAGAGGCTGAGAGGGTACTATTCAAGTTCATTCCCATACCGCTTCTATGGCTGGATCAGAGTCTAAGGGTACGACTGGTCAGCGCCGAATATCGTGCGTTTTCGGCAAGCGTCAAAAAAAAAGTGATAGGAGTTCACATCAAGGAGGTCTTGCAGATTAATGGCCTACCGGAAGCGTTGTCCGACATGATCCGGTCCGCGAGAACGTATCGCCGGCTGAAGCTCGAAGGCTGCTTTTCTAAAACCCATCAGAAGGCGATGAATATTACAGCAGGAGTTCACCGTCGGGAGGGGAAGATCGCGGTGATTCTTGCCTTAGAAGAGTCGGCTAAAGGCGACGTGAACCAAAGGGTTCACCAGATCATCCATGAGCGGGCCAGCGCGCTCAGTCATGAAATAAACACGCCGTTGAGCATTATTTCCAGCTATGCGCAATACTTACTTTCCCAAATGCCGACCAAGAACTCCCAGAGAAATGATGTACAGATTATTCTTTCCGAGACAAGAAACATTACAAAAATGGTGGTCAATATTCCGTTGTTTCTCACAAAGGAATACAAAGAAAGAGAGGAAAGCCATGCAGAGAAAGGATCAGAAAGCCCATGTCCTCGTGGTGGATGACGATAAGAACAATTGTGATTTTTTCTTTCGGCTGCTCACCGAACAAGGCTACCAAGTCTTTACGACCACGAAGAGCCTGGAAGCATTAGCCATCGCGGCGAATAACTCCATCGACTTGGTGCTTCTGGATATAAAGCTACCGGACCTCGACGGTATTGAAACTTTGAAGCGGTTGAAAAAATTGGATAAGGATTTAACCGTAATCATGTTAACCGCCTATGGCTCGCTGGCCACGGCGCGGGATGCGATGGCGCTCGGCGCCTATGATTATATCACCAAGCCTTTTGATCTTAAGTTCGTGAAGAAAGTCGTGAAAAATGGCATCGAGGAGAGGGTTTCATGGAAGCATCCCTCCATGGTCGAAGGTTGAACTACGTACCTATCGTTCACAGCGAAGCGGATATGGGATCCCTGTCGGGGGGATTGCAGAAAGCCTACATAAACCGGTTCGGCGAGAAACTGTGGCAAGAGCATCGCCAGGCCATCGATGATATGTGGGAAGGCATAAAGGCCAAGGTGAACAAGCTGGCGCTGGATTTTAAAAAAGTGAGACTATATCAGGACGGATTGCCGGTATGCGGCAAAGAGAAAGAGATTGTTCAGCAGGTAGCGGAAAGCGGCAGTAAGAATCACCAGTTGCTCCTGGAATTAATGAGCCAGGGCGCCACCTTGATGGGCACCGAAGATCCCTCGCTTCTGATCAAAGAATACAATCGGCTGCGCGGGGCCGAGAGAATTACAGGTAAAGCGGAGAGCTTGGAACTGCTCGACCAAAGAGACAACTTCATCGCCCGGCGCATCACGGACACGCTTTTACCCGAAGAGACCGGAATTTTATTTATTGGCCTCATGCACCGAGTGGATGAAAAACTTTCCCAGGACATAGAGATAAATTATTTAATCCATAATTTACCCTTCCGTCATGCCCATGAGAGGACAGGCAATGAGCAAAAAGACTGAAGAAGAATTTACTTATAGAATCACCGAGGCCCTGGGTAAGGACGTCGGCCGCGGCTTGGCCCGTCTCGATCCCGCCGATTTAAAAAAGATTGGCGCCAACATTGGCGACGTCGTCGAAATCAAAGGAAAACGAACAACCGTAGCCAAAGTAATGCCGGCCTTTAAGGAAGAAAGGGGGAAGCGGGTCATTCAAATCGATGCCATTGTTCGTCAGAACGCCGGCGTGGGGCTGGATGAACGAGTGACGATAGCAAAAGTCCCATACAGCCACGCCGCCAAGATTACGTTGGTTCCCACTAGCGACTTTACCGCAATGGGTAAGGACAAGGATGCTAAGTACGTCGGTCGGCTGCTAGAGGGACTCCCTTTGGTGGAGGGTGATCGCGTGCGCGCGGTTCTTTTTGGGGCGAGGTTTAATGATTTTCTCGTCTCCGGCACGCATCCCGCGGGAGCCGTGGTTATCGGCCCTACGACGCTAATTAAAATCGAAGAGGGGGCGACAGAGAAAGTAAAAAGCTCCGGCATCTCTTATGAGGATATCGGCGGACTTCATAAGGAAATTCAAAAAATTCGTGAGATGATCGAGCTCCCCTTAAAGCACCCGCAGATCTTTGAAAGACTCGGCATCGATCCGCCCAAGGGCGTCCTCTTGCACGGCCCGCCGGGAACCGGCAAGACTTTAATTGCACGGGCGGTAGCCAATGAGACCGAGGCGTATTTCATCACGATCAGCGGCCCGGAAGTTATTCATAAATTCTACGGTGAGAGCGAGGCCCGCTTAAGGAGCATCTTCGAGGAAGCCCAACGCAAAGCCCCCAGTATCATTTTTATTGACGAAATTGACGCCATCGCCCCCAAACGCGAATCGGTCGTCGGCGAGGTGGAAAAAAGAGTCGTGGCGCAGCTTTTGGCTTTGATGGATGGGTTGGAGCGACGCGGTCAGATTATCGTCATTGGCGCCACTAATCTGCCTAATGTCCTCGATCCGGCGTTGCGCCGGCCTGGTCGCTTTGACCGTGAAATTAGCATCGGTATCCCTGATGTTCAAGGCCGTCTGGAAACGTTAGAGATCCACACACGCGGAATGCCGCTGACCACGGACGTCGATTTAAAGAGATTGGCCGAAGCGACCCATGGTTTTGTCGGCGCCGATCTCGAGGCGCTCGGACGCGAGGCCGCCATGCTGGCGCTCCGGCGAATCATCCCGCAAATTGAGTTTGGCGCCGATTATGTGCCGTACGAAACGCTTTTGCAGCTTACGGTAACTATGAGCGATTTCCTGGAAGCCCTAAAACAAATCGAACCCTCGGCGATTCGTGAGGTGTTTGTAGAAATTCCTAATGTGAAGTGGAACGATGTGGGCGGGCTGGAGAGCATCAAAAAGGACTTAATTGAAGCGGTAGAATGGCCCATAAAATACGCTCCGCTTTTTAGCTATGCCAAAGTTAAGCCGCCGAAAGGCATCATACTGCATGGCGCGCCGGGAATGGGGAAGACCTTACTCGCCAAAGCCCTCGCATGCGAAAGCGGGGTGAATTTCATTTCGGTAAAAGGTCCGGCCCTCATGTCTAAATATGTCGGCGAATCGGAAAAAGGCGTACGCGAAGTTTTCAAAAAAGCCCGGCAAGCGGCGCCTTGCATTATCTTTCTTGACGAAATCGACGCCATTGCGCCACGACGGGGCGCCGACTCGGGGGACTCCGGCGTCACGGAACGGGTCATTAGCCAGCTTCTCACGGAGATGGACGGCATCGAGGAGTTAAAAGGCGTCTTCGTGCTGGCGGCAACCAATAGAATCGATCTCATTGATCCGGCGCTTTTACGCCCCGGGCGATTTGATTTTACGCGGGAGCTGATGCCCCCCGATGAACAGGCCCGCCTCGAGATTTTCAAGGTCCACCTGCGAAATAAGCCGGTCGCTGGGGATATTGCTCTGCAGCCGCTGGCCGAGAAAACCACCGGCCGCACCGGCGCCGACATACAACAGATTTGTGAAAAAGCCGCGATGTTGGCGATCCATGAATTTTTAGAACGCCAGGGCGAGCAAAGCCGAGACTTCTCCCTTTTCGTAATCACCAATTCACACTTTCGTCGGGCGCTGAGTGAAGTCGTTCGTACATAGGTTGCCGTGATGAGTAATAAAACAGAAGAGTAACTGCTCAGCCGTTATGGTCCCGTAGGGACCACTGACTTTAGGCAGGTCCTTTAGGGCCTGCGGGCAAGGACCGGTGGAACGCCCCGTCGCGTAGCGACGGTTGAATCCCGACCGTGTGCGTTTCAACCGTCGCTACGCGACGGGTGGTGTGCTCGGGACCGGCTATACCGGCCTTGAAAGGCCGGCCTAAATTCAATCAGCCGCTACGCGGCTGAGTTGTTACACAGAAGATATGATTTCCAAACATAATGCTACCGAATTCCCGCCTGAAGTATGCGATGGTTTAAAGATTCCCTAAAAAGAGGGTTCTGTGAACCATTCAAAGTGCTCGGGTCAGAAACGGTGCGGAGAGGGTATTTATGAGCAGCATGCTGATTGCACACGACCCTTTGGTAAATCTTCCGGTGGCCACGGCGGTCTTGGATGGCGAATTAAAAATCCTATTTGCCAACGCCGAATTTCATGATCTCTTTGGCACGATTGGGAAAGAAGCCACGGGCCAGTATATTGGCGCTATCATTCCGTGCCGTGAATTAGAACGGAATCTGACGGCGGTAAGCAAAAGTGGTGGGCTTAGCGAGATGGAAGTACATGGACCATTTAATACGAAGTGCACCGCTCTGAAAATTGTAATTATGAGAATCCTGCCAACGGAAGGCGAGTTGATACAGCAAGCCCATATTCTTTTAGTCATCGAAAACATTGCAGAACAATTAAGACACCAGGAAGAACGGCTGCAAGCGGATAACATAAAGGCCGTGGAGTTAATCGCCGCTACCATGGCGCATGAGCTGGGCAATCCCTTGAGTATTATAAGAAGCAGCTTTCAATACATTAGTGAGCGTCTATCGAAAAATGAGGACGGCGATCTGTCAAAATTTATGCAAGTTGTTTTAGAAAATGTGGATAGGATGCACGACACGCTGAAGGACTTATGTGGATTCGCCTGGCTGGATAAATGCAACCTGGAGCTGGAAGACATCGGTAACACCCTTTGCCGAGTGATCTGCTTTCTTAGCCGGGAATGTGAGCAACGCCAGGTGACCGTAGAGACTATTTTCGATCAAACCGTTCCAAAGATTTGGGCAGACCGCCATCAGATGAAACAAGTGTTCTTGAATCTGATCAAGAACGCTTTAGACGCAATGCCCCAAGGCGGGAAATTGACCATCATTACCGAACGAAAGGAGACCGACGCTATTGGCATAACCATCCGTGATACGGGTGCCGGGATCGCCCAAGAGAATCTGCCCTTAATTTTTAAGCCCTTTTACACGACCAAGACCCGCGGCATGGGACTGGGCCTCTCGGTATGCCAGAACATTGTTAGACAGCACCATGGACAACTGGCCGTTTCAAGCCGGGAAGGCCAAGGCACGACCTTCGTTATTACCCTGCCTACCGAGAAGAGGAGAAAGCAACATGTCGAGTATTCTAGTCGTTGATGATGAAAAGCCGATGACACAGATCCTATCCAAGATACTTCAGGAAGAAGGGTATCAGACCGCCGCGGCCTCATCGGGTCGCGAGGCCCTCGCCAGCGCGGTAAAGCAACCGCCGGATCTCGTACTGCTGGACCTTATGTTGCCGGACATGGATGGCATCGAAATCCTTGAGCGCTTGCTCAAGATGAACACAAATACCCTGATATTAATCATGACGGCGTACGGCAAAGTCGGCTCAGCGGTGCAAGCCATCAAGCTGGGTGCAACGGATTATCTGTTGAAACCATTTAATAACGACGACCTGAAGAAGACCATTCGGAACGCGCTGGTCGCCCGGACGAAGGATGTCACGTCCAGTGTTAAGAAGATTATCGGCAAGAGCTCGCCCATCATGAAAGTATGGAAGCTAATCGATAAGTTTGCATTTTCCGACCTGTCGATGCTTTTAGTGGGAGAAAGCGGGACGGGTAAGGAGTTGTTCGCCCGTGCCATTCATGACCGAAGCAAACGGTACGATAAACCCTTCTTCGCCCTCGACTGTGCCACGCTGCCGGACACGCTGGTCGAGAGCGAGATCTTTGGTCATGAGAAAGGAGCCTTTACCGGCGCCTATGATCGGCGGGCCGGAAAGTTCGAGGCGGCGCACAGTGGCACGATCTTTCTGGATGAAATTGGCAATTTACCGCTAAACATCCAAGCTAAGCTCTTACGCGTGATCCAAGAACGACAGATAATGCGCTTAGGCACGAACAAACCCATAAAAGTCGACGTGCGGATAATTTCCGCCACCAACATAGACCTCAAACGAGCCATAAAAATGGGAACTTTCCGGGAGGACTTGTATTATCGTTTAAATGGCATCGCGATTGAGCTGCCGCCGCTAAGAAAAAGGGAAGAAGATATCGAGGAATTACTTGCGGAATTCATCGGGGAATATAATAAAACGTTCAACAAAGCCGTCCACCTATCCGAACCGGCGCGGGTCTGCTTAAAAAATTATCCTTGGCCTGGTAATGTCCGGGAGTTGGAAAATGCCATCAAATCGGCCATGCTGCTTACCGAAGACGAAATCATGCTGGAGCACTTGCCGGAGTATCTGTTAGGCCTAGAGCAGGAGACCGCGGCCAAGTCCGGACTCAGCCGATTAGAAACGGGCCTCTGGACGGAAATTGAAAGAGAACTGGAAACGGGCCTGCAAGCAGGGGAGCTGAATCTAAAATCATTAAGTCATAAGTTGGTGGAAGAGATAGAAGCCATTATTCTGAAAAAGGTGCACGATAAAAGTCCGATGAATCAATCGCAACTGGCCCACTTTCTCCAAATGGATAATAAAACCTTACGCGTTAAACTTAAAAAGTGTGGTCTAAGTCTTAACCACAAGCCTTCCCGCCGTATCGTAGCCGGCCAAAGGGAATGCATTCCCTGAGTTTGGGGAAAGCGCTCCCTATTTCCTCATAGCGGTGAACAAAGGGAAGCCGACCGGCCGCTGGTCGTCGGTCAAATCAGCTTATTTTTCGATGACATCGCGAGGCGCAAAACAATCCATAAGGTACCTTCGGTTCTGGCATGAGGCTTGCTGATATTCATCCTGAGAAACGTAAGCTGGAAGGCTTCATTTCTCATGTTGAGCTCTCGCACATCCCCTCGTTACGGAGCCGCCCGGGTATTCCGCAAGGTGTCTGATCCATGGGTTCCTTTGCTGTACACTTTGCGACCAATTCTTAGCTTGGAAACAAGTTTTTCTTGTAATTACTCAGGCAATGCGTCTCAGCTCCGTAGGGGCGGCCTGTTTATAGTAGCGATTCCTATGGTAGGTCCTAAAGCTCCGTAGGAGCGACCTGTCCGGACGCGTTCGTCGACGAAATCAACCTTACACAGGTCGCCCCTACGGGGTTTGTTCGAACTCACGCATGGATTCTTGCTATAAACAGGCCGCTCCTACGGAGCTAAAGGCACTGGCTGAGTAGTTACCTTTTCTCAACGAATAAACCATGAAAGGAGGTGATAGTATGGCCGTCGAAAAAACGAATTCTTCTTCCAGCTTGGTGGAAGTGGTTGACCGGATCCTGGATAAGGGTATTGTAGTCGATGCTTGGGCGAGAATATCGCTGGTCGGCATTGAACTGCTTGCCATCGAAGCCAGAATCGTAGTGGCTTCAGTCGAGACCTATCTGAAGTATGCGGAGGCAGTGGGCTTGACCACGACTGCGGCGTCTCCGGCATAGCCTTTATCGCCGATGGAGAGATCCTTGCCGTGGTATCCTTGCGTCCTAGTCTCTTAGCGGAGTGGGATCAAAAAGCATATCTCGCCAACACTCTCCTCTCCTTCGCATTTTATAGGAGTGAGAAACGCGTGGGAATCGTCGACGAAATGAAAATGCTCGCCCAGGAACTCATCGCCGGTTACGAAGCTCGGCTTTCCGCCGTGGAGGTCATCATGACCGACACTCATGACATGCTGGATGAATTTAAAAGCCAACGCGGGGCGATAAGCCAGGAGCTGCGCGCGGCACTGGCCAAGACGGAGTCGTTGCGCAAGAAGGATTTCGATCGGATGATAAGAGAAATTCTCCTGTATCAGGAAGAACGGGAGTGGGAAATCAAAAAGACCTTAAGAGAATACATCGCGGGCCAGAAAAAGATGACGCTGGCCTTGAAAGATGGCTTAACGGCAAGCGGTTATTTGGAAGTAGAAGACTTGATTCTTGTTTTAAAAAATATCCAAGACCGGCAACAAGAACAGGAAGAAGACGTTCGCCGGCGGCTCAAGGAGTTCCAGAAGGAACAAGAGGCCATGGTGGCTCATATACGCGAACTCTTAGCCAAGGGGCCGCGGCTTCGAATTAAGGAATTTAAGACGATGGTCAAAATGAGGCACTGGCGACGAAAAGAAAATGCCGGCAGGGTGGGAACTTTAACAGACGCTCTGGGCCATGTGCACGAGACCATGTCTTCCTATTAGAATTGACGCGTCACGGATGAGTGTGATTTCGGTACGATGTAAGCTCCGTAGGAGTCCCCCAGCTTGGCCTAACGGCACGCAGATATAAAGGAGTCCCCCAGCCTGTCGTAAAACGACACGCAGAACAACGATGAAACTGGGGAAGTTTCT
>JACOSC010000026.1 GCA_016179055.1 Acidobacteriota bacterium | reverse complement strand
GACCAAACTGGGACGCAAGATCGTGCAAGCTGGACTGACCGTCAAACACCTTGTACTTACGCCACAACTGGCATCGGAACTCTCAGCATGATTCACAACATCTTGCCAGAAAAAACACAGATTTAACAATAAAGGTACTGAAACGTCTTCTTTCGGTGATGCAACTCTTGGCGGCCGATGTACTCCCGAACGCCCGGTACCTGCGATGGGCTGACCGTATAGGCCGCATAACCAACTTGCCAGGAGAACTTGGATTGCCCGATCTCTTTATGGACCCATTCCGAGGATGACTTCTTGATCTCACGTAACACATCTGCCAGACAATGGGTGGCCTTCAATCCGATGAGCAAATGTACGTGGTCCGCTATGCCGTTAATCTCGTCGGGAATGCCGCCAAGATCTCTGACGACGCCACCCAGATAGGCGTGCAGGCGATTGCGCCAGGATTTATCGATAAACGGGAAACGTTCTTTGGTGCTGAAGATGAGATGATAATGCAGACTCAAATGAGTAGATGCCATAAGCGTCTCCGCGCCCCTGCCGGGGCGCGTGTGTTCTAGGGGACTGGCGGCCCTGGGGCAGCGCTTCGCTTGCCCCAGGCTAATGTCCCTGCGCCCCTGCCGGGGCGCCTCTGTTGTTAGATTTTTTTTCCAAGTTACCATCCCAAGTCCCTCGTAATAAAACTTGACTCGTTTGTTCAGCTCCGCTTGGCGCGCCTGGGTACGGTATTCCGACACATTCCGCTGGAGAGCGCGGATGGCCTATTGCGCTTCCCGTGCAACCGGCAACGTCAGGGGTCTCTCCAACTGAATTTCTATTTCTGTGCCGGACGGGAGTTCAATATCTTTACCGCGTGTGGCCAGCACGCCGGCCAAGGCGATCAACCCACCGGTACCGGCGCCGATCGCCACGCCTTTTCCGCCGCCGGCAATGGCGCCGATGGCCGCGCCGATTCCAGAAGCGCCGGCAATAACGGCGGTATCCCGTCCTACGGACTTCTCCCCGTGTACCGTCCCTTCGCCATCGGCGATTCTGGCTTTCCCGCCGGTCCGATCCAGGTTGGTAAGGGTGGCGACCAGGCTCTCTTCTGTCCCATCGGGCAAGACCACGCTTTCAAATCGCAAATTTAATTCGGCGCGGCCCATGATTCGACCCGGTCGCTGCACCGTGCCGACGGTACCGCGCACCGTGCTACCGGAAGGAATCACCACTAGGTTGTCATTTCCCACAACCGGCAGTATGACTTTAGCCGTGAAGCGGTCTCCGCGCAGCGCGGTCTTTGTGCTCAGGGCTTGATCGATACGGGTCCGTATCGGGGTCCCCTCTCGAAGCGTACTCCTACGGCTGGTAGAACCAGCACGAGGGGCCGATTGACGCTCGGCTAAATCGGGGTTATCTGGCCGATCGCGCTCATCGGCGCGCTCGCCGATCTGTTCGATCTCAAAAAAACGCGTAGCGATTAAGCTCTCGCGATTGTTATAGGCGTCGCTAAAGCCTCGTTCAAAACCTTTGCGATAGCCTTGCTGGAACGCAATCTTGAACTGAAAGCGGTCGTCAAATCCACGCAAGGCCTCTCGGTACACCGCATATAAGAAAGGATCAAATCCACGCTTGGCGATGCGATCCAGGCGGCCCTGCTCGAAGCCATCGATATAGCCGTGATCAAAGCCATGTACCGAGCTAACCATCCGCCAATCTCGATCTGAATATTTTCCATTTTCGTAAGGCCCACCCCCGGAGCGTTCACCCATTTTCGGCTGGGACTGACGAACGAGTTCATCCTCCGTTACGCCCGTTCTTGTTTCTGGCTCTTTCATGCGGTCGGTCGGATCCTGCGGCGTTGCCGGCAATGACCGTACGCTCATGAGGCCCAGAACTACTAAGAGCACTGAAATCCTAATTGTCATCTTGCGTCTCCTTTCGTAAATTTAACCACAGGCGTACCGCACTGTCTACGACGAATCGCGGACTTTAAGGTGGTACGCCTGCTATACCTAGCAAGTCTTTAGATGATGCGATGGGCGTATTGGTTGAATAAGATCTCCAGAGTATAGGCAGTCGAGTGACCATGACGGGCCAGCACCGGTGGGTCAGTGACCAGGCCGAGGGCAACGCCGGGCGAACAGCGGTCGGGAGCGGTGGTGACCACCAGTCGTTCGGGTCCATCGTCAGCGACGATTTATCCGGGAGTTAAACGCCTGAGGCGGAGTACAGGAAAGAGCAATTCTCCGATTCGGCGGCACAAGGTTCCGCCGGTGTATTCGTTGGCACGAGGTAATAAGCCGGAGGATTGGCTTGTCAATAACCCACAAATAAACACTGAAGTTCGATCATAAGAAACGCGCGGATGCCAAAATCCAGCTCCCGCGAGGCCCTGGAGTTTGGACATTTGGTAGGGAGTGGAGTACCGCTTACTATCCAAAGCTCCGAAGGAGCGAGATGTTTTTTGCACGGATCCGCGCGAACAAGCAGAGCCGGACAAAAATGGATCATTTGTTAGAGAAACCTCCTTGTCGTGCAAAATTCAGGTAATAGCCAGGGGCAAGCGAAGCGCAGCCCCTGGAAAGCAAGCGTTCCCAGCACGCCAGCCCTGAAAGGGCGCACTAATGGAGATCAATTCCTTGCCCACCGTCGTTGTCTTCCATGCGTATTCATCGAGCAGAAGGGTAGCGCGCCCTTTCAGGGCTTATAACTCATATAATTTTACGTACCAGGGGCGGCGCTGCGCTTGCCCCTGGCTATTATAGCCCGCTCCTTCAGAGCTACGCGAACAAGCTTCGAGCTATGGCGGGGCGCTCGCTCGAAGTTGTGGGACGAAAGGATCGCGCGGGGCTGTGGCCAATGTCTAAACTCCAGAGCTCCCGTGCGGGGGCGGCTCCGCTACCATCTGATAGGCCTATCTTCGAATCTCAGAATAAACACTTTATTCTTGACAACCCAGGTACGGCGTTGTATACAATAGAGCGTAGTATATTACTGGTAAAGGGATGTTAAGAATTGACAGAGCTTCAGCAAGAAGATTGGTATTTGCAAAGTCATCAGGCTCATCAGCAAAGTACGGTTACGATTAGCTGTACTCTAGCCAAGAATTTTCCTTCAAGACCGAATAACTCCTCAACTCAAGCGGGACCGATCGCTGGTCGTTGTTGCCGGCCATGCCGGCCTGGCGTCAGCCGCGCGCACCCTTGGGGAGGGAACCATGAAGAGACCATCATAAAATCATTCACAAGGAGGTGGCAGCCTTTCCATAGGGAGGAAAGGCAGTAGGCGGGTCCATCACAGCGGTGGGCAAAAAAAGCAGCCTAGACTGCTTTTAAGATTGTATAGGAGGAGGATTTATCCTAATGTCAATATCTGAGCAAAATAATCACGAAGTGCCTTTGAAGGAAAGTTTGGAGCCAAGTGCATGTACGATCGGTGAGACGGCGGTGGCGCCGGCCGCCCCGTGTACCGCCGGCGAAAGCGGCACGGATCTCAATGAGATGCAGGAAGCCTACGAGGCCACCTTCCGTAACATCTCCGAAGGTGAAGTGGTCGAAGGAACGGTTATCAGCATTACCGACAATAACGATGTTATGGTGGACGTCGGTTACAAGTCGGAAGGGATTATTCCACTGGCAGAGTTCCGCGATGAGAGCGGACAGGTTCACATTCAGCCGGGCGACAAGGTCAGCGTATTCTTGGAGCAAGCGGAAGATTCTCGCGGACACATTGTCCTGTCGCACGAAAAAGCCAAACGGATGCGAGTTTGGGATGAGATCGAGCGCGCTTACCGTGAGCAGTCCGTAGTTACCGGGCGGGTGATTGAGCGCATCAAAGGCGGTCTGGCCGTGGATATTGGCGTGCGGGCCTTCTTACCGGGTTCGCAGATTGACTTGCGGCCGGTGCAGAATTTGGACAGCCTGCGCGGCAAAGATCTCCGAATGAGGGTGATCAAAGTAAACAAGAAGCGCGGTAATATTGTCCTGTCCCGCAAGTCGGTGCTTGAAGAAGATCTGGCCCGGGAACGGCAGCACACGCTGGAGATGATCGAGGAGAACAAAACTGTTGATGGCACCGTGAAAAATATTACGGACTACGGTGTTTTCGTAGATTTAGGGGGCATCGACGGTTTGCTTCACATTACGGACATCTCCTGGGGCAAGGTGAGCCATCCGGAAGAGATCTTTCACAAAGGTGACCGGATTAAGGTCAAGGTAATTAAGTTTGACCGGGCGGAAGGCCGCGTATCGCTAGGTTATAAGCAGTTGAGCGATGATCCCTGGGTCCTGGTCCCGATAAAATATCCAAGGGGCACGCGTGTCAAAGGCAGGGTCGTCAATTTGGCGGACTATGGCGCGTTTGTCGAAATTGAGCCTGGAGTGGAGGGTTTGGTCCACATTACGGAAATGACGTGGAACAAGCGGATCAAGCACCCTTCAAAGATCGTCAACGTGGG
This sequence comes from Acidobacteriota bacterium, assembly GCA_016179055.1. Taxonomy (GTDB): domain Bacteria; phylum Acidobacteriota; class UBA6911; order JACOSC01; family JACOSC01; genus JACOSC01. The sequence continues at coordinate 15,200 of JACOSC010000026.1, read as the reverse complement.
CGATATCATCGAGGCCGCCGTGCTGGATGTGCAAGCCAGTGAGCGTAAGATTTCCCTCGGCCTGAAACAGATTGAACCCAACCCTTGGACTATCATCCGCGAGAAATACCCAGTAGGATCCGTGGTGACCGGCCGCGTGCGCAACATTACTAACTTTGGGGCATTCGTTGAGATCGAAGATGGTATCGATGGCCTGGTCCATATCTCGGATCTCTCCTGGACCAAACGGGTGAAGCACCCGTCGGAAATCCTAAAGAAAGGTGAACGCGTCAACGTTAAAGTGTTGGAGGTGGATCCGGAAAACCAAAAGCTTTCCCTCGGAATTAAGCAATTGGAGCCCGACAAATGGGAAGACTTTTTCCTGCGCCACTCTATCGGAGACATTCTCACCGGCAAGGTTATGCGTGTAACCATCTTTGGCATTTTTGTCGAAGTGGCCGAAGGCGTTGAAGGCTTATGCCACATCTCTGAGGTCGATTGGCCGAAAGAGGGGAACGTGAAGAAGCAGGAAAAGCTGGAAGAGTTGTTCATCGCCGGCCAACAAGTCGAGATGAAAATCATCAAGCTGATCCCCGAGGAGAAAAAGATCGGCCTGAGCACACGCGGCTTGAAAGAGGATAGAGACCGATCGGAAGCGAAAGCTTATATGGCTTCATCGGAATCGGGCGGAGCCACATTGCAGGATCACCTGGGTGGCCACCTTCGTGAAATTACCCAAGCCAACGAGCAAGAAAAGAAGTAGACCGCTTGTTGTAGTATTGTAACTGTTCACAGGGATCGGGGGTCTGGGATCAGGGGTCAAGATACCGACGGATTGTGTAAGTCTATGGAAAAGACATCCAAGACATATCGCTCGATCCCCGACCCCTGACCCCCGTGAACAGTTACTAGTAATCTAAGATCGTAATCGCTATCTTCCGCTTATCAAGTGTGGGGGTAGCGGATTCAAGTTTGACCGGAATCTCAGCGGAGATGAATCAGGACAGAGGGTGCAGGGATCATCCGTTTCTCCGCTTGGTCGTGGGCATCGTTGTAGTATATTAAAAACCGTTCGTCAAAACAAAAATTAGGCATCATCTGGAGCTTGGCGGGTAGTCGTCCAAGCCGAGGAGGTAAACTATGACCAAAGCCGAACTAGTCGACGAAGTTTCCCGAATTTCCAATCTTGCGAAGAAGGATGCGGAGACGGTAGTTCAGACCGTACTGGAGAGCATTGTAGATTCCCTTAAGAAAGGGGAAAAGGTAGAGCTGCGCGGGTTTGGCAGTTTTCGCATTCGCAGCCGCCAGGCGCGGCAGGGGCGCAACCCCAAAACGGGCATCATGGTCAAGGTTCCGGCCAAGCGTGTCCCCTATTTCAAGCCGGGCAAGGAATTGCGCGAGCTAATTAATGAGAAACCTGATGGCACGCCGGCCGCAACCGCTCCGGTGACCTCTCCGGCCAGTGAAGGATAAACAAGTTAGTCCCGCAGGGTTATGGTTGAACACCTTTGGACGCCGTGGAGGTATCAATATATTTCTAATGTCGATAAGGGTGAAGTGAGTTGTGTGTTTTGTGCCGCCCTGCAAAAGGGCGATGATCGCGATGTCCACATTGTCTTCCGAGGTCAAAGCGCCTTCGTCATTTTGAATCGATATCCTTATAACACCGGTCACTTAATGATTGTCCCCTATCGACACATTCCACTCCTAACGGATGCCACGCCGGAAGAACTCAACGAATTGATGGTGCTGGTTCAGCATAGTCAACAAGTGCTGGGTGAGGTCTATCAGGCGCAAGGATTCAATCTTGGTATGAACCTGGGGCGGTGCGCCGGCGCCGGCATAGTGGATCACCTACATATGCACGTGCTGCCACGATGGGCCGGCGATACGAATTTTATGACGGTCATTGGCGATGCGCGCGTGCTTCCGGAAGATTTAGCCGTAACTTTCGAAAAGCTACAGCCGCTTTTTTCCGACTTTACCTTACCTCGTCCCTAAGCTTCTCGATTTTTCAAAGCATGAATCGCCCATGTTCGTAAATGACGGCAAGAGCGCTAGAGTGAATTTCACTTAGAAATTGCAGCGCGTGGGACGGGTGGCTGGGCGCCACTCCATTAATCCAGCTTGGGTATCGTAGGTTCGAGGCACGGTTTTTCCTGGCAGACCTGACCCGCTATGAGGGGAGAGTTCGTTATGACCCATACAAAAAATTATTGCGGAATTGCCGAAGACGTCGGCGAAGTGCTAATTGACGAGGAATCCATTCAGCGTCGGGTAAAGGAGCTGGGTGCGCAAATCTCCGCCGAATACGCCGGAAAAAGTCCGATTTTGGTTTGCATTTTAAAAGGCGCTTGCCTCTTTCATGCGGATTTGATTCGCGCCACGCCGATCGACGTGTTCATGGATTTTATTGCCGTAGGCAGCTACGGCGCCTCAACGCAGTCCTCCGGCGAAGTTCGTATCCTCAAAGATCTCGATGAAAGCCCGGAAGGAAAAGATGTCATCCTCGTCGAAGACATACTCGACACCGGCTTGACGCTGAACTATCTGATTAGCTATATCAAATCTCGTCATCCGAACTCTCTTAAAGTTGCTACGCTTTTGAGTAAGCCGGCTCGTCGCGTCGTCGATGTGCAAGTGGACTACTTAGGATTTGAAATCCCCGACCAGTTCGTGGTTGGCTACGGACTGGACTACGCGCAACGTTATCGAAACTTGCCTTATGTTGCCGTGCTGAAAACCGCCAATCAATCATCGAAGTAAGGCTCGATGATCTGCCGCCGTGCGGCCAATCGCTTCGGCCGCGCTTCGATTTCACTAGGAGTGGTGCGCGCGACGGCCTTGTCGTGAGCGGCTTTGGCCATATACTCCTTCCGTGAGCCTTCGTTTTCATGACCAATGACGCGGGTTGTGGATTCCCGGTACGGTTGGCTTATGTATTGGTGAGGATGCTGCGGAGCCCTGTTTAAAGAAGAGAAGGTTTTTGACATGGTCAGCCTTTGGAGAAAGATCTGGAAAACGCCGGTCGTCACAGAGCCCTTTATCAACAGCGACGCGGCGGCCGCGATCGAAGCCCTCACCCGGCAAGTGGAAGCGGCCGCTTTCGCACGCCTCGGTCGCTCGCTGCACATACGCCAGGTCGACGCGGGATCCTGCAACGGTTGTGAGTTGGAGATTGGCGCGCTCAATAGCCCTTACTACGATTTAGAACAATTTGGCCTCCATTTCGTGGCGTCACCCCGCCACGCCGATTGTTTGCTGGTCACCGGTCCGGTCACGCGCAATATGGCCGATGCCCTGCGACGTACCTATGAGGCCACGCCGAGTCCTAAGATCGTCGTCGCCGTCGGCGACTGCGCGCAGAATTGCGGGATATTCGCCGGAGGGTATGGCGTCGTGGGGCCGGTCTCGGCGGTGATACCTGTCGACATCGTAGTCTCGGGCTGCCCGCCCGCGCCACGAGCTATTCTCGCTGGAATTCTCGCCGCCATGGAAAAGCCGCGGTAAGTTTTCCAGCGTTGGCCAACCCCGTACGAATCGATACATCATGATGATTAATGAGACCCTGGTTCTAAAATTACTTAACCTTACACTTTTCTGTTTTGGCTTGGGGGCGCTGGCGAGTCTCGCTTTGGCGCGCCGCGCGCCGGCCGCGCGCTGGACCGGGCATATGCTAGCTTTGCTCGGCGCCGGCAGCGTAGGAACGCTGGCCGTCGCGGGCCTCGCCGGTGGGACGGCGCATTGGACCCTGTCCGGCCTGCTGCCCTTCGGCGGCGTGGTTCTGGGAATCGATCGCCTGAGCGCTTTTTTCTTGTTGATCATTGCCGTGGGAGGCTTCCCGGCCTCGCTCTATGCGCTGGGCTATACGCGTGCCTATGAGAGTCGGCACTCGCTCGGTGCCATGGCCTGCACGTGGAACCTCTTTCTGGCCACTATGACGCTCGTCGTCTTGGCGCGCAACGTGCTGACCTTTCTCGTGCTGTGGGAAGCCATGTCGCTCGTCTCATATTTTCTAGTCTTGACCGAAAGTGACCATGCCGAGACGCAACACGCCGGCTTGGTTTATCTGGTCATGACGCATGCGGGATTCGCCTGCCTGTTGATGGGATTTCTCCTGCTGGCGCACGCCACCGGCACGATGGACTTTGCCCACTGGCGCGCCGCGACGGCGAGCCTGGGGGCGTCCACGCGGCACGCCATTTTTATTTTGCTGGCCCTTGGCTTCGGAGCCAAGGCCGGTGTCATTCCGCTGCACATATGGCTGCCGCAAGCCCACCCCGCGGCCCCCAGTCACGTTTCAGCTGTGATGTCGGGCGTGATGATTAAGCTCGGTATTTACGGCTTAATTCGCCTCGGGTTTGACTGGCTGGGCATCGGGCCCGCGGTGTGGGGCGGCGCCATATTGGCTGTGGCAGCCGTATCCGCCGTGCTGGGGGTCCTGTATGCCCTGATGGAACAAGATCTAAAACGCCTACTGGCGTATTCGAGCGTGGAAAATGTCGGCATCATTTTGCTCGGGATCGGGGCCGGCCTGTTGTTCCAGGCGTACCATCTGCCGGGGCTCGCCGCGCTGGCACTGCTGGCCGGGCTGTACCATACGCTCAATCACGCCGCCTTCAAGAGCCTGCTCTTTATGACCGCCGGCGCGGTCGTCCAAGCCACGCACACACGCCATATGGAAGCGATGGGCGGACTCATCAAGCGGATGCCGCAGACCGCACTGTTTTTTCTGGTGGGCTCGGTGGCGATTGCCGCGCTGCCCCCTTTTAACGGATTCTTTAGCGAATGGCTTACGTTCCAATCGCTGTTGCTCAGTTGGCAAATCCCGGCGCGGGACGTCAACTTGATCTTTGCTCTGGCAATTGCGGCCCTTGCCCTAACCAGCGGGCTCGCCGCGGCGTGCTTTGTCAAAGCGTTCGGTATTACATTCCTCGCACTCCCGCGCAGCGACCAGGCCGGCCAGGCGTGCGAAGTATCTTGGGTCATGCGAGCGGGCATGGCCCTGCTCGCCTTAGCGTGTCTGGCACTCGGTATTTGGCCCGTGGGAGTTTTATACGCCTTACAGGCGACCATTTTCGAAATGAACGGCGCCTATGCAAACTTGTATTTCGACTGGAAAACTGTGGTCGCTAATCCACCCTTTGCCACCGTGGCGCCACTCTTGATGGCATGCGCACTGGCGGCTCTGCTTGCGGCGATTCCCCTGGCGCTCCGCCTACGACGCGGTCGGACCGTACGACGGTATTATGAGACCTGGGGGTGTGGACGGGCTTTGCAGACGGCGCGCTTTGAGTATACGTCCACCGCGTTTGCGAACCCTTTTAAGCGCGTGTTTGCTTTTCTGTATCGCCCGATCAAGGAGCTCGACATTGAGTTTCATCCCGAATCGCGCTTCTTTGTGCGAACGATTGCTTATCGTAACGAAGTGCGTTCCGTGTTCGAGGAGGCTTTGTATCAGCCGCTGATTCGATCCACCCAATGGATCGCTGAGCAGGCTCGCCGCCTGCAGTCGGGTAACGTACAGAGTTACCTTTTGTATATACTGATCGCGCTGGTCATACTGATTCTTTTGGCAAGGTGACGAAGGCCGGTGGGGGCGGCGTTGGCGAGCCGTAACCACAGCGGCGTACGCCTTTGGGAACGCACCGTAACGGCCCGTCGAGTCGGAGACATGCTCGTGGAAGTGATCATTGAATTCGTCCAAACGCTGGCAGTAGCCTTGGGAGCGCCGCTGCTGGTGGGCTTTGTGCGTAAGATGAAGGCCCGTTTGCAGGGCAGGCGAGGGGCGCCGGTTGTACAGCCATATCGGGATTTGCGAAAATGGTTGGCGAAAGATGTGGTCCTATCGGAAAACACTTCGTGGATTTTCCGGTTCACGCCCTATCTACTAGTGGCGACTATGCTGCTGTCGGCCCTTATCGTGCCCGTGCTGACGACGCACACTCCCCTGGGCTTTATGGGTAACATTATTGTCCTAATGTACCTGTTTTTGCTCGGCACGTTTTTCCTGGCGCTGGCAGGGCTCGATGCGGGTAGTGCGTTCGGGGGCATGGGATCGAGCCGCGCCATGGCGATCGCGGCCCTGGCCGAGCCGACCGTGATGATCGCAATTTTTGCGATTGCATTACGCGCGGGGACCACTCGTCTCGATCACATCATCGTGCACTATTCCGCGGATGGACTCTTGGTGCTTAATCCCGGACATCTGCTCGCCTTTGTTGCCTTTTTTATTGTCGCGCTGGCGGAAACCGGCCGGTTGCCTGTCGACAATCCGGCCACGCACCTGGAACTGACCATGATCCACGAGGCGATGGTTCTGGAGTACTCGGGACGTTATCTGGCGCTGATCGAGTGGGCCGCCGCTATGAAGCTGTTCTTATTCCTAACGCTGCTGGCTAATCTGTTCTTCCCTTGGGGAGTGGCGCCAAGTCTTGCGCCTGCCGCGCTGGTCGTCGCCTTGGTTGTGTTGGTTGCAAAGCTATCCGTATTGGCCACGGGAGTGGCGCTGCTGGAGACGGCCCTCGCCAAATTGCGACTGTTCCGAGTGCCGGAACTCTTGAGCGGATCGTTCTTGATGGCGCTGTTGGCGGTGGTTTCCTTCTTTTTTGTGGCTTAGCGGCCGGGGGTTTACGGTGTTCCTTAGAATATTTCCCAATCTGATCAATCTCCTCTCGTTCATTACGCTGGCAACGACGGTCCTGCTGATCGTGCGCGGTAATCTGACGGCACAGGTACGGGTCTTCGCTTTACAATCGGGCGTCCTGGCCATACTGGCCGCCGTGGTGGCGGTGTCCGCCGACAGTATGAACCTGCTCGGCGTGGCCCTTGTCGTGGCGCTGGTCAAGGGATGGATAATTCCGAGCGTGCTGCGGCGTGCCGTTACGAAAATCGGATTGCACGACTGGGTGGCGCCGTATCTGAGTGCCTCCGCGGCGCTGGTCGTCGTCGGCCTCCTGGTTGGGATCGCGTTTTATGTGATGGGACCGGTCGTTGCGGCCGATGCGCGGCCGACGGCCAAAGCGATTCCGCTGGCGCTCGCCGGTGTGCTGAACGGCTTTTTCGTGACCGTTTATCGGCGGCGTGCGCTGACGCAAATCCTGGGATTTTTGATGCTCGAGAACAGTATCTTTCTCCTGGTCATGCTGGCCACGTACGGTGTACCGTTCATCGTGGAAATGGGCATCTTTCTCGATGTGCTGGTAGCGGTGCTGATTTCGGAAGTGTTCATTTACCGCATCAAAGAGAATTTCGATTCGATTGATGTCGATCATCTGGGAGCCTTGAAGGGATGATGCTGATTATACTTTTAGGGATCCCTCTGATGGCCGCGGTGCTGATTGCCCTGGCGCGGCATCGTGTGCGTATGGAAATCGCTCATACGGTGGCTGCCCTCGGCACACTGGGCATGGGTATCGTGGTCGCTAGTCTCGTGTGGCGTTTCGACGGTTCCCCCTCATCGCCCTCTGGCGCTCTCGTCGCGCTGGGCGGTTTGCTGCGCGTCGATGCTTTATCGGCCTTGATGGTGATCATTATTGCCTTACTGGATGCTATCACGGCCCTCTATGCGCTTGGCTATATGCGAGCCGACGCCGACGGAGCCGACCCGCGGCGCCTGCGGCAATTTTTCGCGCTGTTCCATTTGTTCATTTTCACCATGCTGCTGGCTGTTACGACCGATAATGTCGGAGTCCTGTGGATCGCCGTCGAAGGCACGACGCTGGCGACCGTTTTCTTGGTCAACTTGCATAACACGCGGACGTCCCTCGAAGCGGCGTATAAGTATTTGATTATTTCTTCGGTGGGCATCGCCATGGCCTTTATCGGCACGGCCCTCGTATATTATGCCGGCGCCCCAAAGGCCGGCGAGGTCGCCATGAGCTGGACGGCGCTACGCGCCGCCGCCCCGACGCTCAGCCCGCAGATCATGCGGTTGGCATTTGCATTTATTTTGATTGGCTATGGAACCAAAGCGGGATTGGCGCCGATGCACACCTGGCTGCCGGACGCCCATAGCGAGGCGCCCGCCCCGATCAGCGCGCTCATGTCCGGCGTCTTGCTTAACGTCGGCCTCTACGCGCTCATGCGCTTTAAGACCGTGACGGATCTGGCCGTTGGTCCGGCGTTCGCCGCTCGCTGGCTGGTCGGGATCGGCGTGCTGTCACTCGCCGTGGCCGCGGTGTTTCTCTTGACGCAACGCCATTACAAGCGCATGCTCGCCTATTCGAGCGTCGAACACGTTGGTATGATCTGTCTCGGCTTGGGATTTGGCGCCTATGGCGGCGCCTTGGGGGCCCTCTTGCACGTGATCAACCATGCCTTGTCCAAGTCGATGCTCTTCCTCCTCTCTGGTAATATCCTGCTGAAGTACCATACCAACGATATGAACGAAGTAAGCGGCCTGCTGCGGGCGTCGCCGTGGACGGGAGGCGCGTTTTTGGCGGGCACCTTGGCCCTGGTTGGCCTGCCGCCCTTTGGCCCTTTCCTGAGTGAATTTATCATTCTGCGCGCCGGCCTGGAGAGTCCGTCGGCGTGGGCCGCTTTTGTCGGAATGGGGCTGCTGGTGATCGTATTTGCCGGGATGATGGGTCGGGTAAATCGTATGCTCTACGGCCGGCCGCCGGAGTCGATGGCACGCGGGGACGTACTGACTTGGCCGCTGGCGCCGCTGGCCGTGAATTTCCTGCTGCTGATCGGGCTCGGACTCACTTTGCCGCCCGCGTTGCTGCGCGTGCTAAATCAAGCCCTCAAGGTACTGGGAGTTTGACATGGTGGATTTGAACGAGCTAGTCCATAACTTGAGCACCGCGCCTTTAGACCTGACGGCGATCGCCGTCCAGTCTCCGCGCGAGGTTCGTGTGGACGTTCCGCTCCCACAAATCCCTGGGCTGGCCGATTATTTGCGCGAGCATTTCCGCGCCCGTCCGGAACTGATATGGGCAGAAGACACGCGGGCGGTCCACGACGATTTCACGCTTCGCTACATTTTTGAACTAGAAGGCGCCGACGCCTTCGTCACGGCGTCGGCCGCGGTACCGGCAAGTGCGCCGACGTTCCCGTCGCTCGCCACGCGCTGGTATCTGGCTAGTCGCTTTGAGCGGGAGATTCATGACCTCTTTGGACTGGTACCGGCCGATCATCCTGATTTACGGGGCCTGCCGCGGCACCAGTTCTGGCCGGTCGACTATCACCCGCTTCGCAAAGATGCCGATCCGCCCGCGACATTCGAGGACTCGGGCACACCGTTTCCCTTCCGCTACGTAGAGGGCGAAGGCATTTATGAAATCACCGTCGGGCCCGTCCATGCCGGCATCATCGAGCCCGGCCATTTTCGCTTTAGCGTCGAAGGGGAAACGATTATTAATCTCGAATCGCGGCTGTATTTTGTTCACAAGGGCATTGAGAAACTGTTTGAGACTATGCCGTACTCGATGGGCGTGCAGCTCGCCGAGCGCATTTCCGGCGATTCGAGTGTGGCCCACGCCATGGCCTTCTGCCAAGCGATGGAATCACTCGCCGGCGCGGCGATCCCGCCGCGCGCCGCGTATTTACGGGTCGTCTGGCTCGAGCTGGAGCGTCTATACAATCATATCGCGGATGTCGGCGCCATTTGTACCGACACGGGCTTCGCTCTGGCCAACGCACACGCTTTGCGATTGCGGGAGGACTTGCTGCGCTTGCACGCGCGGCTGGTCGGTCATCGCCTGCTGCGCGGGACCTTAGCCGTAGGGGGAGTCGCCTGTGATCTCACCGACGATCAAATCGCCGATCTGCGGACCACTGTAGCCGCGGTGCTTTCCGATTTCAATGAAGTGGTAGAGATCGCGCGAAATAATGGATTGCTGCTTGACCGTTTGCACGGAACCGGCCGCCTGACGGAGGCCACCGCCCGCGAGCTGCAAATCGTCGGCCTGGCGGCGCGGGCCAGCGGAATCAATGCCGACACCCGGCGCGACCATCCGTTCGCGGCCTATGAAAATCTGCCGCTGCGCGTGCCCGTGTTCACCGAAGGTGACGTGTGGGCGCGGTGGGCGGCGCGGGTCGAGGAAGCGCAGGTGTCTTACGACTTAATCCTGCGCGCTGTGGAAGGGCTTCCGTACGGAAAAATCGCCGAACCTGTAGCGGAGCTTCCGGAGGGCGCCGGAGCGTTTGGATTGGTCGAAGGATGGCGGGGGCCCATATGGCATTGGGTGGTCGCCGGAAAGCATAACTCGCTCGCGCGCGTGAAGATCAAAGATCCCTCTTTCGCCAACTGGCCCGGGCTCCATTATGCCATCCTAAAAAATATCGTGCCCGATTTCCCGCTGGTGAACAAGAGCTTTAACCTATCATACGCCGGGAACGACTTGTAACGCGGGAATGTCTCCTAAATGGGTCTCGTGACGATGGACTTACGTACGTCGGTAAGGCGGCTTTCCCGCCCAGCTAAGTGCATCGTTTCCAAAATTCATTGTAACTGCTCAGCCTATGGAGTCGGTTCTGTATCACCTGTGTGCCCTAAGCGTGGGTGGTTGAACAATTACGAAATTTGAAATCAGGAATCGCGCGGAAACCCGGAGGGTTTCCAGCTATTAGCCGGCGGTTGAGCACAGCGATACCACCGGAACGCACGCCATGAAAACCGGCGCACTCCGGCGGGGTGCCAGCACGACCGTCTGGCCCTTGATCGCACCCCTCCAGGGTGCCTCCGTTTTTCGTTCGTTGACCGGTGGTATCGCTGCGCTCAACCACCGGCTAATGGCTGTCAAGCCTCCGGCTTGATCGAAGGCGGGGCTGAACTGTTACAATGAATTTATGAAACGATGTACTTAGGCGACGTGCTATCTCGGAAAGAGCACTTAATACCGCTTTCACGAAAAAGGAGGAGCATGACGTACTTCTTTAGCAAAATGAAAAGTCCCGTGGGTGAGCTTACTCTAGTAGCCGGCGACCATAGCCTCATCGCCGTTCTATGGGAAGCGGACCTCCATGGCCGCGTACGGCTGCCGACACTTGAAGCGGCCGGCACTCACCCGATCCTTTTAGCCACGGAAGCTCAGCTCCGGGAGTATTTTTGCGGCAACAGAAAGGTGTTTCGCTTGCCTATAGAATTTCATGGGAGCGACTTTCAAATCAAAGTTTGGCGGGCCCTGCAGACTATCCCCTATGGTACGACCCGAAAATACAGCGAGCTGGCAAGCCTAATCGGATCCCCCAAGGCCTTTCGGGCGGTGGGTCATGCCAATGGGCGCAATCCGATTTCTATTGTGGTTCCTTGTCATAGAGTCATTGGGACCAATGGGAAGCTCACCGGTTTTGGGGGTGGGATAAAGGCCAAAGCTTTTCTCCTCAATCTGGAGAGCCAATCTCATTGGCTCGACCATCCGGAGCAGGCTTCACTATGAAGAATTCGTTATCGTATCGTCCACGATAACATAGATTGGGAACAGAATAGTAAGGAAAGACAGAATAGCAGACACCCAACCGATACAGAACCGGGAGCGGTAGCGACCCGGTCTATAGGCGACACGGTACTTTCCCGGGCGCTACGAAGAAGTGAAAAAATTGGTAAAATGACGTTTTCACGCCTGCCAATTATCGAAAATCTGTGATGGCATTTTCGCAAATTCTATTTTTTCACACGTACTACTTTCATTCGTCGGGGTGTGCCCACAAAGGGGCATGAACGACTCCTTAGGAAACGGGAGGGCAGTGCCAAACTGGAATCCTTCGCCGGTCGTCCACATCGGCCGGCGCGATCTGAGAGATGTTCGCCGGCGGGAGCAGGCCTCATTGCCAGGTTTCGGCTTGGTCGTCGCTGAACCAGACGCTGGCTCCCTCTGTCGCTAGGTAGAGTCGGCCGGTGTCGCGGGCGATGGATAAGGCGTTGATTCGCGTTACCGGTAATCCCAGGTTGCGCGGTTCCCACGTGCGTCCGCCATCTACGCTTTTGTAAACTCCCTGATTGACGCTGCCGGCATACATTGTGTCGCGCGCGGGGATCGATGACCAGCTTTCTCGGCGCATACGTGCTGATGCGCACCCAGTTCCACCCCCGATCTTCACTCTTGTAAATGCCATCGGCCATCGCATAGACGATGTTCGGGTTCTCCTCGTCGATGGTCACAGAAAAAACCCACTGGCGGCTCAGTCCGGAGGGGTTCCAATTCCGCCCGCCATCGGTACTCCGGTAAATCCCGGCGAGAAAGGTGCCGGCATAGATATAGCGGCCATCTTGCGGGTCGATGGCGAAAAAATCTAAATTCGCCGTGGACGTCGACGACCAGGTGAGGCCGGCATCAGTGGTTTTGTAGACATCGGAGGTCGAAAGGCCGGTGCGGATCGCCATATACAGAATGTCGGGATTGCCGGGATCGATGGCCATGGGGCCAAGGCCGTCGGGGAAGATAGTGGCCCAAGTCTCGCCGGCATCCGTGCTCCGCATCAAACGCCGCTGACCCCCCACGTCTCCGTAGACCGTGTCCGGGTTCGTCGGATCTACGGCCTGCACAGTCCCAGATAGTCGTTCAGACCAATTTCGCCGGCGTCCTTACTATTTGAGCCGGTGGCATAGAGGATGTTACTATCACTGGGCGCGATCAGGGCCAAACCGACGTTCATGGTATTCAACCCGCGGCTGTGCACTGTCCAGGTTTCTCCTGCATCGGTACTTTTGGCTATGCCGGTAACGCCTCCCGCATATACCATCCTTGTGTCATCTGGGTCCATTACGATGTTTCCGACTGGGAAATAATTGACAACTTTCTTCCAGCTCCCGCCGGCATCGGTGCTCTTATAGATCCCACGTTCGCTTAAGTCCCCTGTCATTGCTGCCAGAAAAATGATGCGCGGATCGGTCGGATCTACGGCAACAGTCCCGGACAAAGCGGAAATCGGTTGCCAAGTTCTCCCCCCATCGGTGCTCTTTAACGTTACTCCTCCCCATCCATAGAGCGTATCCGGTTCAGTCGGATCGAGGAATAGCGGAGAAACACTAGCTTCGGCCGACCCCCTTAGCTCCCAAGTTTGCCCACCGTCGGTGCTCCTACGCACGCCCCTCCCCCCGATATAGAGAGTATCGGTCTCGACAGGATGGATGGCCAGTGAGATGATGAATAGCCCTTCTAAGCCGATGGGCCTCCAGGTGTCACCCCCGTCGGTGGTCTTAAATACGCCCGCCCTCCTATCTTTTAAGGCGTAGATAATAGTAGGATCGGTTGGATGGGTTTGCGGAGAATAACCATCCTGCAAGACAAGGCTCCATTGCTTTCCGCCATCCGTACTCCGGAATACTCCGGCCTCGGTCGGCGGTCCAGAAGGGTATATACCAGCGTCAGCAAACATGACGCTGGGGTTGTCAGGGCTGATGAATACTTGAAGCACGGAAAAATTAATCGGCTCGCTGAGGCGCTGCCAGGTTTCCCCGCCATCCGTGCTCTGGTGCACCCCGCTCGCCCCGCTATAGATTACGTTTCGATCAAAAGGGTGGATAGATATGCCCCAAGCCCCGCCTTCAGGGCCATGGCTGGCAGGCGCCGGCAGCGAAAATAGCCAGAGGCTCAGCAGTAGAATTCCAAGATTTCGTCGTCGACCATTTAGTGGGTGCAGTGTCATAGGTTCCTCCTCGCCCAAGGAAACAGTACCGGTTGCGGTAGCGACCGGGTGCGCCCCGCCGCGGCTACCCGACCCGCCGACGTAGACCAATTATACGACGCCGCGAACGACCGCGGCAAGAAAGAAATGCGGTGGCTGTTCAATCACTCACGACCCAGGGTGCCCAGCCGGTACAGAACCGGGAGCGGTAGAACGTGTGAAAAAATAGAATTTACAAAAATGCCGAGACTAACTTTGAATGACAAAGAGACTCACAATCGACCTGTTTCTTAATTTTTTCGCACGTTCGTAGCGACGGGTAAGCGCCGTATGGCACGGGTGTGATTTCCGTACGATGTACTCGACTAGATGGAAATTATCATCAGATCAGGATAAGTATCAGCCCCGTCGGGGCGGCATGTTTATAGCCAAGTGTACCCGAAAGGAGGTCTCAAGCTCCGTAGGAGCGACATGTGGTCGGTCGTGACGGTTCACGTGTCGCCCCCCACGGGGCTTGGGTCTTAAAGCTAGCAGCCCTGCTATAAACATGTCGCTCTTACGGAGCTTACATCGTACCGAAATCACACCCTATGGCACTTAGACCCGGTTGCTACCGCTCCCGGTTCTGTGTCCGTGCAGGCCGGCGAACCGTTACGAAATGAGGAGTGCGGCCAAGCCGGGCTGGCCGCACTTACACCTTGCATTTACGCTCTCAGGGAGAAACCTTTCATGACTATGGGTTCGGGCAGCCTGCTTCCGGCCACGGATCGTTTGGCCCACCGGGCGCCCTACAGATGTTTACAAAGTGGTCGAGTGTACACCGACGGGCGGTTGCGTCCGCCTGGTTACACGCATAGCAGATCACGCCGCTTCCCTCGCAAATCGGTTTGTCACCTGATTTATTCGGGATGGCGGTCGGTCGGCCACAGGAACTGTCCCCGGCCGCCCCGAAGTAAGGAATCGACACCGTGCAGTTCGTCACTTTGATGGTTGCGCCCTTTAACGCCCCGATCGGAATCGCCGCAAAGTTCCCGATGCCCGCCACCGACAGGTCGGCCCCGGTCACCTCGATCACGCTATTCCCCGACGCGCTCATCGCCGCGGCGTCCACTTGCGTGCTCGGTGGCGGCGGCTGCGGCGGATTCCCCAGCCCCTTAATGGTGAAGGTTCCCGAGCCGACGGTGGTTATCTCGGACAGGTGCGTCAGGCGATCTTGCACCAAGATGTTGTCCAGGACCGTAGTGTTTTTTAGCGGCAGCAGGCCAAACGCATAGCGTTTGACGTTCATCTGCGTGAGATTGGCCTGATAGGTCCAAGCGTTGGTCGTCTTGGTGCACATCTTGCTGATCAAAGCCGTTATGCAATCGGTGGAACAGGTGACGCCATCGGGCACCACGGGTAATTCGCCATCATTGAAGACCCAAGTGCAGCCGCCGCTGGTCTCAAAATCCACACTCGTGGCGCCGAGGCGCGTGAGGTTGGCGGCGCCGCCGTTGTTTACGTTGAACCTGAAGATCTCGACCGCGGTGTCAGTTACCGCGGCCGAGTAGGGCGTGCCGTAACAGCACGGCTGCCCGACAGTGCATTGCGGGCTCATTTGGCAGGCAAACCCGACCCGCGGCGGCGCCGTGGGATTCTTCTCACCGTTG
>JACOSC010000196.1 GCA_016179055.1 Acidobacteriota bacterium | reverse complement strand
TAAATAGTTACATACGTAACCCGGACGAGCCGCCACCAAAAAGGTTTGCTGAATAACGAATCCATACTAACCGGAATTAAATCTTTCGGCCATTAATTTCTTTTTCCATTTTGGCAAGAATCTCAGCACAAACGGACTAATGGGTTGTGGCACGACCGAAGCACCGACGCAACCCCGTTGGGGTTGCCAATGTCGGCCGGCCTTTTCCCAGGGTAGCTCGTGCCTCGCAACCCTGGGCTTTGAGACGGAATCCCGTGGGGATTCTGAAACGGTCAAAATATTTTTTGGAAGTAGCCTTCCACGCTTTATTCGTTCGAGCATTTGACGGTTTTCCAGCGCCGTCAACTTTTTGAATTTTACCGGTTTGGTTCCGGCTCGTCCGGGTTAGTGTGGAACAATTGATCGTCTGAAGCATAGACTTGACATGCCTTTTCCATCATATTAGACTGGAACCTATTGTAATTAGCATGCGCTAGAGGGACTGAGCAATTACTCTTGGGGAGGTTTGGGATCGTTGGCTTACGTGGGGTCCATATCCCCGGGCCCTGGGCTTAGGGGGGTATTATATTGTTTTTTTGGTTGGCCGTAGAGGGCGAAGGGGATGAGTCTATCCTTTCCCTAATTGACTTACTGGTTGCAAATCCCAGGAACGAAGAGGCGTGGACTAAGTTCCACAAGAGGTATGACCTACCGATCTCGCGCATGGTGAATGCCCGTATGAAGAGATACGGTAGGCAATACAATGACGTAGAGGCCGGCGATTTTGTACAGAAAGTCTATGAGCGCCTACTGCAAAATTCTGGGCGCGCGCTGCGAAGCTTTCATGGGGCCGGAGAACGTGAATTCCTGTGTTACCTGGCTCAGATCTGCTTGAACATAATTAAAGATCAGCGCCGGCGGCAACCGGATACGGTTTCTCTCAATCACAGCCTCCGATCGGCGGTGGAGGATCCCAAGGCCGCGCGCGATCATAATCCCAGTATGGAACCGGACCAAGAGCGCGCAGTACAGCGCCGAGAGCTGCGGGACATGATCGTTAATAGCTTACAAGAGGTCGGCGACGGTGAAGGCGCTCGGCGTAACCGTTTGATCTTCTTCTTGCGACAGTATAGGGGCTTGTCCTTACAGGAAATAGCTGACCTCTTGCAACTTCCGAAGACGCGCGTGGTCAGCAGTTTCTACCGAACCCGTAAGAAGATCGCCACCGACATAGCCAAGGCCCTTGAAAAAGATCCCAACATTTTTTATAAATTATTGTAAAGTTATTGGTCGATGCGTCGTCTTTAGTTATAGGGCCTGTAAAGGAGCACTTCTGGAGGTAAATGTAGATGTGCCTTGAGAGTGACCAATGGTATGAGTATAAGCATGGGTTATTGAGCAAGCCGGCTATGGAAGAATTGGCGAGGCGCAAGGAGGCCTGTACTACTTGCGCAGAGATGCTCATCCGTTTAGAAAAAGCCGATAAGCTCCTGGATGCTATATCCACTGAGCCGGAAATACCGACACCCCAGGCCCAAGCGGATGATCCTTGTTTGGACGAGCAGGTCATGGCCGATCTTGTTGCCGGCGCTTTGCCGGAGGCCAACCGTGAGAGCCTGTTGGCGCACATGGAGCGTTGCCAGGGCTGCTGCGAAGACTGGATAGCTCTTCATCAGATGGTGGCCGCCGCCAAATCCAGCGAAGTCCCCTTACCCTCTCCGACCACGCCGAGCCGCGTATTCAACCGTTCGCGTACCGCGCTACGTGAAGCCGCCGGATCACCCACCGCGCCTTTAGCAACAACCCAAGAACGACATAGGGCTCCTAAAGTTCGATGGGTTGCCATTCCCGTGTGTTGCGTAGTGCTGCTGAGCTTACTGCTGGTTTGGCGTGCCTTTGTGACCCAGCAAGCGCAGGAACTGGCCGATAGAGGAACTCAGCACTTGATTACGGGCCTAGGCGTTACACGATTCAGCGATTTGCGCCTGTCCGGCGGTTTCCAATGGTCGATCGGCCTCACCCGCGGTAAATTGGACGATTTTGGCCAAAGCGAGCTGGCTAAGGCTGAAGCCGCCCTCAAAAAAGCGTATTCGACGCGCCCCAATGATCCTAAGATTAACCAGGCCCTCGGCCGATTCTATCTGATTACCTATCAACTGAGTCTGGCCCGGGAACACCTCACCAAAGCCCATGGATTGGATCCGAGTTCCGCAGCTATTTGCAATGACCTTGGAGTTTTGGCTTACGAGTCGGCCTTGCGGCAGTCTCCTGGCGTCATGAATGCCTTTGCGGAGGCGTCGCGTTATTTTGACGAAGCCATGAAGCTGGACCCGAGATTTGCCGAGCCCGTATTCAATGCCGCATTGCTTCAAATTATTCAGTTTAAAAATGCAGAGGCGGCCAAACGATTCATCGCGCTTTATCGAAAACTTGACCCCTCCGGAACCAATTGGATTGACGAGGTCGAATTCAAGTTACAGCGTTTGACTCGCTAGCCGTCGCCCCACACCGTTCGACGGTTCTTATCAATGAAACAGACTATAAACTTATCAGGCGTCTAAATCGCGCTGCCCAGCTTGGCGTGACCAACCACTGCAATGGTTTGAGTAAGTCATACTATGCGTTGGACTCCTCATTTACGGCTAATACCGGCGGGACTACTTCTGTCTTTCTTGGCATGCACCGGCTGTACTCGACTCCTTTTCGAGACCCGCCTTGAGCGGCTTCTTCATAAAGGCGACGCGGGTCGAGATGAGTTGCTGGTGGTCATCAAGCGCAACCGACAAACGGTGAAGAGCATTTTGTCCCACCGTATGGATAAGTGGATTCGCTTGGCGGAGGAAAAAGAAGGAACCCAAGCTCTGTCCGTATTGCGTGATACCTTGGCTCTGGCTAACGCGTTGGATAAGATTTCCGCCGGGGCTTATCAGAGCTTTTTCGAAGCGCGACTTTTCCTTCTCCTTTCGGGGAAACGGGAAGTCGCCCTGATGGCCCTGATGAAGCAAGACCCCGACATGGTCCGAGACATTCTGAAAAAGCGCTTGGATACCTGTACCGACTTGGAGTGGAAAGGCGATCGGGCGCGAGCCCATGCGGATTTACAGGATACTTTGGCTTTAGCCGGCGCCTTTGAAAAACTCACGGAGAGTGGCCTATGGACGTTTGTACAGACGCGTACGTCAAAGCCGCTGGAACAGCGGCTGGCCATACGAGAGGTCGAGTCATTAATAACTCGCGGCTGGGATCTCTTAAGAGCAGGGCAACCTGGGAAGGCTCTCGCCGAAGCTGATGGCGCCCTCGCCGCGGGCCGGAAAGAAGGGGACGCCTGCGTGGAAGCTTTGGCGCATCTGCTTAGGGCCCAGGCCTTGTTTAACTTGCATCGGGTACGTGAAGCTCAAGAACCGTTTGAAATGTCTCATCGCTTATTCCTGCAACAAGGATTCAAATCGGCGGCGGCCGCGGTGCAGAGCGACCTTGGCATGATCTACGTAAGACTGGGTCGCCTGTCCGACGCCGTGCGGCTCTACCGCAGTGTGCTGGTGGATCTGCGACGAATGTATTGTTTGCGTCATGTCGCTTCAACCTTAAATCACCTGGGCGCTTTGTATGTTCAGATGGGCGACCTGAATAAAGGTCTGGAGACGCATCATGAAACGCTGACGATTGAAGAGCAGATCCATGACGAGTGGACTCTACCGCGTACCTTAAACAACTTGGGCCAAGCTTACTACACTCAGGGAAACTATGCTCTAGCCGAGGACTACTCCATTAAAGCGTTAGCCGCGGCGCGCATCGGTCACGATACGGCCATCACTGGGATCGCCTTGAATAATCTTGGCGAACTTTATTTTCGCAAGGGGTTGCACGAACTTTCCTTCAAACATTTGACCGATGCCCTCGAGGTAAAACGCGCCGGCAAGAGTTCTGCCTATGATCAAGCGTGGACGTTACGTGCCCTGGGGGAGTTTTCTCTGACCACAGACCAAGTCGCGGAAGCTGACCATTATATCCAAAAGGCGCTAAGTGAGATAGGGCAGATGGAGGATATGGGAGCGCCTGGGGCGGTTCTTGAAGCAACGGTTTGCAATTTACAAGGCAAGCTATGGCTGCGGCGAGGCCATCCCCAAGAGGCCGCGCGGGCCTTTGGCGATGCCATTGCGGTCGTTGAAAAAAAATTAGGCAATATGGAAGCCCAGCACTGGAAAACCATTCTTCTCTCTTCGATGCAGGATCTGTATCATGACATGATCCTCTTGCAGCGAGAGCGTCTTACGGATTCCGTGACTGCCTTTGATTTTGCCGAAAAAGCGCGTGCGCGCTCATTCTTGGATTTGATCGGCCGCCAGGTCCAATTGGAATACGGAACGGCACTGGCGCCCGGCGGCGTCAGGCGCTTGGACGATGTGCTTTCTACCAGTCACGTACAACCGTTGCGATGGCGCGATTTGCAAAGAAGATTACCGGATAATGTGACGGTGATCGCTTATACCGTTACTAAAAATCAACTCCTGATCTGGGTTCTGGATTCCACCGGTGTTCAGTCCCGGGCAATCCTCCTTTCCGAAGAAACTCTGGAAAACCGGGTCATGAAGTTTAACGAAGCGGTCACCTTAAACAGCCCGGAATTCATTCGAAGATTTCCGACATGGGAGGATCGCTTGCGAGAGCTTCATTTGCGCGGCGCTGATCTCTACCGGTACCTTATCGAGCCGGTCAAAGAGTTCTTACATGAAGATCGCCTGATCTGCTTTGTTCCGGACGGCAAGCTGTACTATGTTCCGTTTGCCGCGCTCATAGACCCGACCGAGAAACAATATCTGGTTGAAAAGTACACATTATTTTATGCCGCCAGCGCATCGATTCTGGTCGAAGCGCTGGCCCTGCAGGATGGCAGAAAGTCGGCCAAGCCGCTGTTGCTGGTGAGCAACCCCTTGATCGGCGATGAAGTGCAGCAGGCCTATCCGCTTCTCCGCCCACTGCGGGATGCCGAGCGCAGCGATCGCGCCATAGTGGACTTGTACTCCGATGGCTGTTTAATGGGTGGCGCCCAAGCGCATAAGGCGGCCATACAGGAGGCCATGCCGAACTATGCCGTCATTCATTTTTCAACGCATAGCGTTTTGGATGACCGTGATCCCTTGCACTCTTCGCTAATCTTGGCGCCGGGAGAGCGCCTTCCGCGCTTCACAGACACGCATGGGAACGGCGACCCCGTAAAGCGCGATAATGGACAGCTCTTCGCCCACGATATTTTTCGTTTGAAATTGCCCCGGACGCAATTGCTCACGCTCTCTGCCTGCGAGACGGCTCTCGGCCGCCTTTGGCGAGGCGAAGGGATGATCGGAATGGTGCGCGCGGCCTTTAGCGCCGGAGTCCCCTCGATCATCGTGACGCAGTGGAAAATTGAGGACGAATCGGCCGGCCAGCTTATGTTGGAATTTTACAAACGACTGCGCGGGCAAGTGAACATTGCCGGCGCACTGACCGGAGCGCAGCGATCCCGTCTACAAGAGGCTAAGCACATTCGCGAGCGCCACCCCTTTTATTGGGGTGGCTTCTGTCTAATGGGAAGCTACCGATTGTCGGCGGCTGACCACAATCAAACAACTCATCAGTGAAAGGAGGATGCCATGAGCGTCACATTAAAGTTTGTGAAGGGTTTCTTTCTGTCAACGCATGACCAGTGGACCACAGACCCTACTATACCTAATCATGCCATTCAACTAGACCGATTATTGCGAATCAAGAGCAAAACCAAACCGCCAACGCCCCCTAAACCCGAATTTGATTTGCAATGGGACGCGTTATCTCCGGTCAAAATCGTGTGGATCAAGGCCCCGGCAGTTAGCGGAATTCTGCCTCCCTGCAAAAATGACAACCCGAGTTTAGGCTTTATTGCGCCGGATATACCGCTCAACAATCCAGCCCGGCTCCTTTCAATTAATGTCTGGGGAGGTAGTTTCAGTTATCCGCATGGCTGGGTCGGATTGCCTAGGGATCCGTACCGCAGTAAGGCCTTCGGGTGGCTGCAGGTAGATTTTGAATTGGGGCCGGTTACCGTGGAGTTATTTTCCGCGCCGGGCGTCTCGCTAGGCTCCTACAAGGTCGATGATGGGCAGGCTTTTGATGTGGCCGGCTACATAATGTACAAGCATGAAAACGGGGCCATCGACGAAGAGCCGATGGCCGCCGCCGCTGCCGGAAGCGGAACCTTCAAGGTTTTGGAGCAAAGTGATGGCGGCGGGCAGCCTCCCAATTAAGAGTGGAAGTCGCCTGAAGCGTTAGCCGTGCCGCCGTCTTGGTATATGTACATTTCTCACGGTGCGCTCCCGTTAATCAACGGAAATAACTATTGATCGAATCGCCCCCTGCCCAGGCAAGGGGCGATTTATTTAATAATGCGGATCACGTGGGGATTTTATGATAATAGTTTTATATACTTTATAGGTTTCATTTAACCACAAAGACACGAAGACACAAAATGGTTTTTTGAGTTAGTGCCTTTGTGTTCCCGCCTTGGCGGGATGGTAAGATTTATTCTGAATGCATTTCAGCATTCCGATGCTCGGAAAAACCTTATCTCTTGTCCATTCCCACGTATATTTTTGACGCACACCCACGAAAGTAATAAATTTGCCGTAACTGTTCCGTGCTGACCCCCGGAACAGATGTCGTCCATTCACCACAATTGTTCCCAGCACAATATGAACGTGGCGTGTGAGGCGTCCCTACGCATGCCTGCCTCTCCATTCTCCGGTTTGCATTTTCGCTGAAACGGCGCGGGCGCCCTGGAATTTGATTCCCACATCTGGTATCCTCCCGGCTTGGCTAAGCGCCATTTATATTTGAACCCAACCATGCCGACAAAGAACAAACCAACGACAAAGGCGAGAGCCGCGCTAATACTCTTGACGGCCATATGGGGATCAACATTTGTTGTGACGCAATCGGGGCTGAGTACCATGTCCCCTTTTGTTTTGCTATCACTGCGCTTTGCTCTGGCCGGCTGCATGCTGGCCCTCTTTCGACCCGCGGTAGTGCCGCAGGGACTCCTCTTGATACGAGCCGCCGGCCCGCTTTCCCTATCGCTGTTTTCGGGCTTTTGCTTGCAGACCATGGGCCTCGCTGCCAACCTCCTCGGCGCCGAGGCGACCACGCCGGCGCGCTCGGCCTTCTTGACCGCACTTTCTGTGATCTTTGTTCCAGCCTACGAGTACCTTGCTACGCGGCGTCGACCGCGCCGGCAACTGGCGCTCGCCGCGGCGCTGGCCGTTGCCGGCGTTTACCTCTTTTTCCATCCTGTGAGTTTGGAATGGCGCCGCGGGGACTCGCTCACTCTTTTGGGCGCTTTGATTTTTGCTTTCTACATTGTTGAATTAGGCAAGCGCTCGCGCCGGCACGACACGCTGGCGTTGGTCTTCGCACAGTTTATCACCATAGCGGTGATGGCGGCGCCACTCGCCCTACTGGTCGGTACACCACAGTTCCAGCCGGGGTGGCGGATTTTCGGCGAGTTGGTTTATCTGGGATTAGTTTGCTCGGCCCTAACATTTGTAATAATGACCTGGGCGCAGGCGCGGGTTAGCCCGATGGAAGCGGCCGTCATTTACACCCTCGAACCGGTGTTTGCCGCGGCATTTTCGATAGCTTTGGGTCGGGAAGTGATAACGATGAAAGCACTCCTCGGCGGCAGCGTAATCATCATCGCCATGATTCTGGCCAGTGCTGATCCCGGCGAAACGCACACGGTGGCGCCGCCGGAGGGGATCGACTGACTCCGCCTATTTCCAGGCGTCGCCGAGCCGAAGTCCTTGTCGATCGGAAGCCGCGTTTGGCTAGTAGCTTTCCGCCATCACTACCCGCTGCGTACTTGGCCGGCCAGTGAGAATACACGGCCCGGCTCCTTCGGCGCCCGCCGGGGCTTGCCCGTCCAGCGGGATGTTGCGAATGCTGGTTTGATACTTCTTGGCCATTAGTTCTTCTTCGTCAGCGGCCCCGGCCCAATGCACCCACGCAAAACCGCCGCCTTCTTCCTTGAAAAACTTTTCATATTCTTCCAGCGAATTAATCACGCGGCTACGCTGGTTGCGGAATTGCAAGGCCCGGTCAAAAAGCTGTTGCTGCATTTCAGCGAGGATCGGCTTGATTTTGGCGAGCGCCTCAGCGCGGGGCAAAAACATCTTCTTACGCGCCCGCATGGCCTTCTCAGTCTCTCCCAGGATTTCCAGCACGAAACGACGCGCTAAGCAGAGCGAGCCTTTCTCTAAATCTTTCGGCCCTATCTCTATCCTCAGTGGAATCCCTTTAAGCTCCCATTCGTAGAATTTGGCGCCCGGCAGCACGCCTTCCCGGCGGTCGACGTGTACCGTCAGTTCCTGAGCCTGGAGTTCCTGTGCGACGCGGTCGATCTCCGCATAGACCTTGGCTTTTTCGTCGTCGTTCTTATAAATCGGCACGATCACGACCTGTGTGCCGGCGAGTTTCGGCGGCAAGATCAAGCCGGCGTCATCGGAATGCGTCATAATCAGCGCACCGATCAAACGCGTAGAAACTCCCCAACTGGTGGCGTAGACCAACTCACGCAGGCCTTGCGAGTTCTGAAAGGTCACGTCAAAGGCGCGCGCAAAGTTCTGCCCCAGATAATGGCTGGTGCCGGCCTGCAAGGCTTTTCCGTCTTGCATCATGGCTTCGATGGATAGGCTCTCCACCGCGCCGGCAAATCGCTCCGCCGCCGTCTTGGCGCCTCGTATTACCGGCATGGCCATGACGTTTTCCGAGAAATCGCGGTAGACCTCCAGCATGCGGTAAGTTTCCGCGCGAGCTTCTTCTTCGGTGGCATGCGCGGTGTGGCCTTCCTGCCAAAGAAATTCGGCCGTTCGCAGAAACAAGCGCGTGCGCATCTCCCAGCGCACGACGTTGGCCCACTGATTGATCAATATCGGCAAATCACGGTAGCTGTGGATCCATTCTTTGTAGGCGCTCCAAATAATGGTCTCGCTGGTCGGCCGCACAATCAGAGGTTCCTCTAATATACTGGCGGGATCGGGTTCAACACCTTTGCCGGCTTCGGCGCGGCGCAGCCGATAATGCGTTACCACGGCGCATTCTTTGGCAAACCCTTCGACATGTTCCGCTTCTTTGCTTAAGAAACTGACCGGTATAAAAATGGGAAAATAGGCGTTGACGTGGCCGGTAGCCTTAAAGCGGTTATCCAA
The DNA here is from genome assembly GCA_016179055.1 of Acidobacteriota bacterium. GTDB lineage: Bacteria > Acidobacteriota > UBA6911 > JACOSC01 > JACOSC01 > JACOSC01. Next base: position 12,759 of record JACOSC010000196.1, on the reverse strand, counting down.
TTCTCGCTGCATCTTCTCCCAAATGGAATAGCCGTTAGGCCGGATTACCATGCAGCCGCGCACGGCGCTGTGATCGGCCAACTCCGCTTCTTTCACAATATCGAGATACCAGCGCGAGTAATCTTCCGCGCGTGGCGTGATGCCGCGCCCTTCCTTGCCGCCGGCTTTGGGATTGGCGGCCTGATTTATGTTCTCCTGATAAGCCATTCCTGTTCGATCTCCTCTTGAGCGTAGCGCGCGTACCGTGCAGGGCCACAAGGTCCGACTGGCGACAACGTCGAATTAAAAATAAAAATGGTCCCTGCCCGGGCGGAGTCGCGCAGGCACCCGTGATGGCGCCACGATGGATAAAAATGGCCCAGGAGGGTTCTTGACTCCGCAATCCGCATTTTCAAAGGGAAATAATATCCAGTTTAACGCGTGGAGTCAATCGAATCTAAAAGTGATACTGAGATTTGATCATTAAGAATTGGACAAGGTCCAATATCCCGCCCCGTATGCGGCTATATGGATGGCATCCTTATGACTGTTATGATCGAACTTCAGAAAAGTAAGTAGGAATTACTTTCATAGATTCTTACCGAACACGGGTCCTTGGCCATCCTAACTCGCCTCTGGCGAGAAAACACAAAATCTGGGATTGGGAAAACTGTGGTTGGGAAAGATTGAAAAGGGCCCTTTTCAATCTTTCAGGGCCTATCACAAACTCTTGTTGACAACGGTTGGGAATCGGTATAAGCTTGGCCTAGTTTTATCGCATTTTTAAAGAGTAAGAATGTACTTAAGCCAGCCCCCGCGAGGGCGCGCCGTACTTGGGGCGCGGCGAGCGGTGGTGATCTCGGCGGAAGACCGAGGCGTCCCATCGCCCGAGGGCCGATAGGGCTCGGCTCCGTGGCTACGTAGTCCTATCTCTTGTGGAAGTACGAACCCTGATCGCCCGTACGGAGCAAAGGTTTTCACGGGGATCTGCGGGTAGGGACGGCGTGGCGGCTTTTGGCTTAGGTCCTCGGCGTGGGCCGCGCGTAGTCGTTGGGATCGTCTCCAGGAAATTGGTGGAGGCCTGTCGGTTTAACTTATTAACATTTGTAACTACTCAGCCGGCGCTCCTTAGCCCAGTAGGGGCGGCATGTTTATAGTCAGAATCCATTGAATAGGAGTCAAGCTCCATAAGAGCGACATGTACAGAGCCTTTACTATCAAAGCCGGCACATGTCGCTCCTATGGAGCTTGACTGTTTTGGAATCTCAGTTACTATAAACATGTCGCCCCTACGGGGCTGAGAGGCATGCCTAAGTAGTTACAAAGAAAATGCCTGCACCGGGCAGATAACCTGTTAAAATGTAAAGAGGATAAGGAAGGACAGATTGCTTGAGCAAGATAGGACAAATTCAGGCACTCGTTCGTAATGGGTTATTCTACTTGACGGAGCATGCTGATGATGAAGCAGGCATCGATGGTTTTGACATCTATGATGTTGAACATGGCATTTTGAACGGTAGAATTCGTAGAACTTGGCCCAGAGAGGGGAAATATGAAGTTGTCGGTATTTCCATAGACAGACGGCCTATCGGAGTAGTATGTCGTATAACAGGAACAGGGAAAGTTCGAGTAATAACTGCTTATGAAGATAAACCTAAAGGAAGTGAAAGGAGGAATTAAATTGGGATTTTGGGACGGAGAACAATGCGAATATTGCAATGGTCCAATTGTTGAAAAAATAATTGACCTGCCCAGAAAAGTAGGTGATAAGTATGTACTTATCAAAAATGTGCCGGTTGGTGTTTGCAAGAAATGTGGCACAAAATATTATACAGCTAATGTTCTTAAAACCATAGAATCCAGTGTTTGTGGCAGAAGGAAAATAGAAAGTAGAATTCCTATGGCTGTATATTCTCTGTAGGAATAACTGACTAAATTATTTTTGCCCGCACCGGCATTTAACAACAGGCTTGCGCACAGGCCAAAAGGCAATCAAAAAACGCTTTATTATTGAATCTCTCGACTCTGGCATTTTTGTTTTTCAAGCCCACAACGATACCCGCTCATTGTAGTTAATCATTTTTCAGAGCCTTTTTCTATAACGGCCTCCCTCAGCAGTTTGCTCTGCCTTTCGAATGCCTGTCTCGGATTCCTCGGGTCTTTCATAAGAGAGATTTCCTGTGTGATCAGTCTTGCTAAGTTCTAGAGACATTTTCCGCCTTGGACTGGCTAGCGCGACTGAGCACGCCCATTCCCGATAAATGGGAACAGAGGGTGCGCTATTACGGATGGTCCTCTAACCGCCCACGCGGGGAACGAAAGCCGGCCCAGAAGGGTCCGGCCGAAAGCGTCCTCGTGCCAGATCCAGAGTCGGAGTTCGATTTCAAGAAAGAAGCTCGACAACGCTGGGCCCGGCTGATTAAAAAAGTGTACGAGGTCGATCCCCTGGTTTGTCCGAACGGCTCCGGCCGCATTCGCATTATCAGCTTCATCGAGGAGGCCGCCGTGATCGGGCGTATCCTTCGGTCCCGACTTTGTCGGGATGGCTGGTGGCTGCGCGCACCCCACGGGCGCCGCCCGCCGCGTACGACCCAACGCCCTCCGTGAACACCGTCTTTGTCACCACTTGGTTGCGGTCGGTTGCTCACCGGCCAAAAAAGAGCGGCCGGTGGAAAAGCGGGGCGGCCCGCGCCACTCCCGACCGCCCAGGACCTCGGCGATCCCGACATGTCGGGACCAGGGCGCCTTTCCCCCAGCGCACGTCCAAATTTTTCAAATTTTTTTGGTTTTCCGTCCCCGCATGTGTTAGAGTGCTCTCGTGAGAAAAAAGCGATTTCCTATCTATTATTCGTGGTCCTACCTCAGGCCGCCGCGGCGTGGCTGCGCATGGAGTGCGCCGGAGCAAACATTTCAGGCTTTAGAGGGACTCCGCGTGTCCGTCGTCCACATTCAGTCGTCCGTTATTAATGTCGGCGGGCATAAGCCTTCAAAACTACCTGGTAGCAATAACGAAGCAATTCATTCTTCATGGGATATAAAGAAGTAATTCTAACGATGCGGGTCGAGTCCGACGCGCAAAAAAACGCGCGTCTCACCCGCGCATTGATCTATGCTAAATCTAATTCGCCCATTATCGTTGGTAACTAGTGCATTACTAATCATGGCAGCTTCAACTGTCACGGCTATCGGCGTTGTTTTCATTCCTAATACTTTACTGAGGCTTGGTATCGCATCAGCTATCCCTTTTATTCTCGCTTATGCCCTTTACTGATCCCCTGTATGGCTAGGCGCAGATCCATCTGAGTATGCAAGCTGGGCGCCCCTTTTCATAAGGCTATGGTTTTTTGCTGGATTGTTTGCCTCTGCCACAGTCATTTATTTAATCAACAGAAGACGTCGGATTGATACCAAGTTGCCAAAATAGTAAAGCCCATACTCACACTTGACTTGGCCTCGAATGTGGCTTATTATAGCTATGGATATCCGCATTATAAGGAGGGGGCTATGAGAACCATACAAATGACTTTAGATGATGAATTAGTTGCAACAGTTGACCAGGTCGTCAAAAAGTTAAAAACAACTCGGTCTGCTTTTACGCGTAAGGCATTACGGAATGCCATCAAACAGGTCAATGTCAACCAGCTCGAAAAAAAGCACAAAAAAGGATACGGGCAGCACCCTGCTGACAAAACTGAATTTAGCGTCTGGGAGTCAGAGCAAGAATGGGGTGATTTATGAAGCGGGGTGAGGTGCGATGGTATAAGTTCAAGCATCCTGATAAAAAACATCCGGTAGTTATCTTAACAAGAAATTCAATCTTGGAATACTTGGGTGAAGTTACTATCGCGCCTGTAACTTCAACAATAAGAGATATTCCCAGCGAAGTGCTTTTGTCTCGCTTAGATGGCATGCATAATGATTGTGCCATTAATTGTGACCACCTACAAACGGTGTCAAAATCAAACGTCGGATCGATGATCACCTCCTTATCAAGAGAAAAGTTAAGCGAAGTTCGTGACGCTATCAATTTTGCCTTGAATCTCTAATTTCGCATTGCACCGAATATTCAACCACAGGAAAGAGGAGGTGGAGATATATAAAAGTGAAAGCGCGTGATTTTGACAACAAATTCGACGAAGGTGGGGACATTTCAAAGCACCTTGATGAAAAAAAATACCTTCGAAAAGCAATCGAGTATTTCACTTTTGGGCGCAGTCAGCGTCACGGAAGCGCTGGTGTCATTCCGAGCCGGCATGCTTCTGCGCGGCCATCGGGCCAACCCCTCCCGATAACCTGGTAAAATGTGCTTTTCTGAGATCGGATACTGCTGGACGTCGAGAACGATTTTGATGGCAGGAACCGCTAGATACTTCTTGCCTAATGCTATGACCCGCTCGCGGAGGTCGGACATCGGGCCGGAATGGTCAAACCTTATTCAAGACTCCTCCGTCGAACTGGCGGTTACGATTGCGAAGTTATTACAAGGAAAAAACGGAGGAAGGAAATGGCTGGGAGACAGGGATTCGAACCCCGATCGGATGGTTCAGAGCCATCTGTCCTACCATTAGACGATCTCCCAACTGTCACTACTATTACTTAACTTTGTAGTCTTGTCAAGAAGCCGACCGTGCGTACACCCTTGTGAAATCAGGGCGGAAACCCCTGTAGTCCCTCGTGCGTAAGCCGCACGTCCGCATGGCTGCGCGTGGGGGGAGAAGCGAAAAGGATTCGGTCCGCAGAAAGGGCAGAGCTGAATGACGTCGTACCGGTAGGCGTGTCCCGCGCGCGTCATTTGCAGATTAAAATTAGAAAAATATCATTCAGAATTCGGCCGGCGGCGTTGGCGCCTGGCGTCCAAAGCAGGTGTTTCGGCCTGTCAGCCTAAAACAGCTTGAGCGGGTCCTTCCGATGCGTGCGCTCAAAATGTTCAAAGGCCCTGGGGGTCGCCACGCGGCCGCGCGGCGTGCGCTCCAAGAAACCGACTTGAATCAGATACGGCTCGTATATATCTTCGATAGCGTCGATCTCTTCATTAATGGCCGCCGATAACGTATTGACCCCGACCGGGCCGCCATTGAACTTATCAATGATAGTCAACATGAGACGCCGATCCAGGTCATCGAAGCCGTAGACATCAACATCCATCAGTTGCAGCCCTTGCCGCGCATTTTGGTGCGTGATGCGGCCATCGCTGCGGACTTCGGCATAGTCCCGCACGCGGCGCAATAAGCGATTGGCTATGCGGGCTGTGCCGCGTGCGCGCGAAGCAATTTCCTCGGCGCCGTCCGAGTCCGTCTCCACTCCCAGAATTCGGGCAGACCGCAAAACAATCGACTTCAATTCGTCACGAGAATAAAAATCCAAACGATGTTGAATACCAAACCGGCTGCGCAGCGGTGCCGTCAGCAAACCGGTGCGCGTCGTCGCCCCCACCAGAGTAAATTTCGGCAAGTTAATTTTGATCGAGCGCGCCGCCGGACCCTCGCCGATTATAATGTCAATGCGATAATCTTCGAGCGCCGGATAGAGAACTTCCTCGATGGCAGGATGCAAGCGGTGAATCTCGTCAATAAACAAAATATCGCGCTCCTGCAAATTGGTGAGCAGGGCGACCAGGTCGCCGCGTTTCTCGATAATCGGCCCCGCCGTTACCCGTATGTTGACCCCTAATTCATTGGCCAGAATCGTGGCCAGCGTGGTCTTTCCTAAGCCCGGCGGTCCGGAGAGAAGCACATGATCGAGCGCCTCTTGCCGGCGCACCGTCGCCTGTATCGATATCTCAAGGTTTTCCCGCACCTTGGGTTGGCCGACAAATTCCGCCAGCCGCTTCGGCCGCAAGTTCCTCTCGTAGGTCTCGTCCTCGCGGCTAAGCGCTGGATTCATGAGGTCTTGTTCCGGCGGTTGTGGTTTCTCTTTCATAAGCTGCCACCGGGCTCGTCATCATCGGCGAGCGCGGAATATGCAAGTGTAAGCTAACCGGCTAAAACTTTCAACGCGCGCTTCAAGAGCGTCTCAAAGTCGGCAGGAGTGACACCATCGCCCATCAAGGCGGCGATAGCTTTCTCGGTCGGTTGCCGTGGGTAACCCAGGTTAATTAGGGCGGATATCAGGTCTTCTCTTAGCAATGCCTTTCCGGCGGTTTCCTTCGGTTCCGGGAGTTGGGCGGCGTCCGCCAATTTCATCATCTTATCGCGTAACTCCAGAACAATCCGCTCGGCTGTCTTGCGGCCTACTCCGGGAATGGCTACAAGCCGACGCAAGTCGTTCGACCGTATAGCTTGTATAAGCTCTTCGGTGGGCGCTCCGGAGAGCAGAGCGACGGCTAGCTTAGGGCCGACACCGGTTACCGTAAGCAAATGCAGGAAAACTTCTTTCTCCGAAATGCTCTGGAAGCCATAGAGCAGTATGGCCTCTTCCCGCACGTGCGTGTATACGTGCAGCGATACGGCCTCGCCCTCGGCGCCCATCCTTTGAAACGTCGAGAGAGAAATATTCAACTCGTACCCAACGCCATGAACATCCAGAATAACCTGGTTCGGCTTTTTGCTAAATAGAATTCCTCTAAGATGGGCAATCACCTGAGACGCCTGCCTTTTGATTTGGTAATGCGCTAAGGCTGACAATGTACCATAGCGCTCTGCGCCTGGCAACCTCTCGCAATTCCCCGGCGGCTATTATGAGGAGCGATAGCGACTGCGACCGGTGGATAACCTTTCCGCCACTTCGACCTACACGCCACCATTGGCGACTCATCGATTTAGTGTGGACTATCCACTTAAAATAGACCGGACCGCTTCAACCACTTGCGGGCGCGGGACGGTAAACTGCCCGGGGCGGGCTTGTAGCCACGTCGAGCGGTCCTTCAACTCGGCTTGCGCTTTGGAGCCTACTCGTAAGTCTTTGATGGAGACGATCCCCTGGGCCGCCTCATCGGCGCCGAGTAAAACCGCAATAGGAATTCGTTGGCGGTTGGCATATTGCAGTTGCTTACCCACCCCCTTTTCTTTTCCCAAATAAAGCTCGGTATTAATGCCGGCTTGACGAAGCTCGCGAGTGATTTTTTGATACTCGACTCGCCACTGTGGATCCATTACCGTGACAAGGACCGTGGCCGTGGAAGGGCGTAGCTCCAATGCGCCCAACTTCAGTATGGCCGCCAAAAGTCGATCCACGCCAATCGAGGCGCCGGTGGCCGGAACTTTTTCGCCCAGGAAGCGTTCGACGAGGCCATCGTAACGACCGCCGCCGAAAATGCTGCCGAATTCCGGGGCGTCCAGCAGAATGGCTTCAAAAATCGGGCCGGTATAATATTCCAGCCCGCGCGCGAGGCTGACATCGATGGCCACCTGATCGTCTCCGATGTTGAGCGCGGTTAGGTACTCGTGAATGGCGCTCAACTCATCCAATCCCTCGCCGGCATTCGCAACGCCCGCGAATAATTGCGAGAGGCCATCCAGCGCGATGGCTCGGCTCGGCTGTGGGAGGTTAAGAAATTCCAGTAGGCGTACGACCTGGCTATCGCTCAGTCCGAGCCCTGGAATAAAATCGCCGGAAACATCGAGTCGCCCGCCCTTCATCTCTTCCGCTATGCCTTTCTGGCCAATTCGGTCCAGCTTATCAAGGATGCGGAAGACATCATGGGAACGGCAGGCGTCAATCCCCGCAAAGGCGATGAGCGCGTTCAGCACCTTTCGACTGCTGAAGCGTACACGGAAACGCGAGAGGCCCAGTTGGAGCAAGACATCATGAATCGCCGAGAGAATTTCTGCATCGGCGAGCATGTCGGGACATCCCACCGTATCCAGATCAAACTGGACGAACTCGCGGTAGCGACCGGGTCCGGGCTTGTCCACGCGCCAAACCGGACCGACTTGGTAACGGCGAAACGGGCGCGGCAGTTCTTTATAGAGAGCGATTACCCGCGAGAGCGGCACGGTCAAATCATAGCGCAGTGAGACCCATTCGTTATCTCTATCCTGAAAGGTATAGATTTGCCCGCTGCCTTCGGTTCCGTATACGGCGCGGCCGGCGAGCGTCTCGGTGTACTCGAGGGCGGGCGTATCCAGGGGGACAAAACCATAGCGCTCGTAAACGTTACGAATGGCATTGATCACCGATTGGCGGGCAATCATTTGTTCCGGTAGATAGTCGCGAAAACCTTTGAGTAACCTCGGCTCCATAGGCATTATATCGATCCTTGTACGGGAACGGCCGGCTCGTCCAAAAACGGCGAAGGCGACTTCGGCGCCGACTGATCATGTCGTAAACGGTCACGACGATTCCACGGCGCTTTGCGAGTCCCGTTATCTGGGAATGAGTTCAGGAGATGGTACTGGGGAAGGGACTTGAACCCATAACCCCCTGATCCACAGTCAGGTGCTCTAGCCTGTTGAGCTACCCCAGCACCAGGGTGACTATGTTAAAGTCTTTACCGAAAAAATACAAGGGCTCCACAACGCCTTGACGTCAAATGAAGCTCTCATGACTTCCCACGGCCAGCCAGGGTCTACCCCTTCTTGCTGCCAGCCAACACTGGGCATAAGCTGCAAGCGTGCGGTTCCGAGTCCGGGGCCCGCTTATCAGCTTCATGTCCTTGTTAGGCGCCTTCGGGGCCCGCCCCGGTATGTCGCCGCCTGACAGCGATAGCCAACAGGAGGAGACCGCAGGCCGCTACGACGTGCTTGAGTGTGTGGCCGCTTACGACTCCGAAGAGCCGATAGACGGCGTGGTCGAAGAGTTCCAGGCCTTTTGCGACGGCATACGCAGCGAGAACGCCCCAGATATACCCCACCGGCTGGCGGATTGAGGAGAAGAGAGTGATGATAAAGGGAACGAGCAGCAGGGGCAGGTACTGAACAATAATGTAGGGCCGCAGATCCTCGTGCCCCATGTGTGCCGAGACGCGCCAGTACGCCACCGACGCCACGCCGACCAGAAGAAGAACCGGGAGAAGAGATGCGCCCCATGCCGCGTCAATGTGCTCCCCAATGATCACGGCGAATAAGGCCATGAAAGTTATGGCCATTGGCAGCCGATCCCAGGCGAGGGTCGAGTCGTTAGGAGCGATGTGATAGTAGCCAGAGCCCAGACCTGTCAAGAACGTGCCCGCAAAGACCGCGAGGTAGCAGTTCCGGAGGCTTCGGACGGCGCCCGGGGTGGACTTCGCCAGGAGAACCCAGACGCCGTAAGCACCGATGAAGAGAAACGGCAAGTTCGACGCAACGTTCCAGAAGTTCGGGACGCCATTCGCCGACCGTTGATCGGCAAAGGCGTGGTAACCCTTCGGCTGCGCGACGGGAGCGAGGAGAAGCACGATCGCCGATGCGCCGAGCGCAAGCAGCAACAGGAACAAGAGCCGTGTAGTTCGCTTTGACATTGATTCGAGGACTCTGTGTGAAGGTGACTAACGTCGTCGAGCTAAGCTGCGCGGCGTCGGCCGCGTCAGCTTGAGCGAGTAGTTAGACCCACCTTGGCGGCGCGTCCGTAGGGGCTGTTCATGCCACCGCTTTGAACGGACGTACTTCCCGTACCACTTGGTCTCCGACTTCCTCCTCGGCCACGTCCATATCGTACCGGTTCTGGAGGTTCAGCCAGTAGCGCGGGCTTTGTCCGAAATAACGACCAAGCCGCAACGCCATCTCGGCCGTAACCGGTCGGCTTCCGTGAACAATGTGGCTGATGCGCATAGGGGTTACACTAATGTCTTGCGCCAGCCGGTATTGGGACACCCCTAACTCTTCCAGCAACTCCTTGAGATATGCCCCCGGATGCACCGGCGCGATGCGAGCCTTGGCCATTTTGCCTCCCTAATGATAATCGACAATTTCAACTTGTTCCGCGTGCCCTTCTCGCCACACGAGGCAGATCCGCCATTGGTCATTGATCCGGATACTGTACTGTCCTTTACGTTCACCCTTCAGAGCTTCCAATCGGTTCGACGGTGGTAAGCGCAAATCCCCGAGCTTGAGGGCGGCGTCGATCGCGTTGAGCTTCATAAATGCCCGCCGCTGGATATCGCGCGGAAGCTTGCGCACGAACTGGCGCTTGAAGACATGTTCAGTATCAGGGCATCGAAACGATTTAATCACAAACTCAGTATAAACAAATCGTTTACTATGCGTCAAGGAGGTCTAACGGCCTCGGCGTCAGCCGCCTGCCAACAACCCAACTGACAATGGTTGAAAATGATGCCTAACTTTCGCAGTTGGGCAGGTCGGCTGCACGCCGCGTTAGACCGCTTTCAAACGATGAGAGACCTTTCTTACACCCGCAATACCCGATCTTCAATCTCTTTTTGATTCTTCAAGGCAACAGAGATTTTCTCGACGGTATCGTATGCTGTCGTGACTGGAGTCGGAACCGGTGGAACCATTATGGGTGTGGGCCGGTATCTACGCTCCCAGAATCCCAATGTAAGAATTTACCCGCTGGAACCCGCTGAATCGCCGACGCTCTCAACAGGGCATAAGGTGGGACAGCATCGCATACAGGGAGTGTCCGATGAGTTTATTCCCTCTATCGTCCGGCTTGAGAACTTCGACCCCATCCTTAAGGTTCATGATGGCGATGCCATCTTGATGGCCCAAAAGCTGGCCGCGCGACTTGGTCTAGCGGTGGGAATCTCATCGGGCGCGAACTTCATCGGGGCTATCATGGCGCAAAATCAATTAGGTGATGATGCCGTTGTCGTCACCGTCTTCCCGGACGACAACAAGAAAAACTTGAGTACGGATCTTCTGAGAGAGGAACCTATCAAACCAGATTATATTGGGCCCGCGGTTGAGTTGCAGGATTACCAAGCCATTAAACGGGTCTGTCACACCTGCTGCGATCTATACGATTGCACCTAAGTAGAGTCCATTGGAAATACTGTCGGGCGTATCTTTGCTAATGCTACCTCAGCGTTGTGCAGGAGAGCCGTGGTCGGCGCGTTGCTAGATGTATATAAGGCCGGGAGGCACCAGTGTCGTTGGGATCTGAACGATGTAGGGACCGTTTCGAGAACAGGTCCAACCGTCTTAATCAGCCCCCTATTATGGCGGCTTTCGTCGGCCACCGGCTTTTCTCTTCTAAAGCCTCCAATCAATCCACGATTCAAGTCTTTACAAGGGATTGTCGTGTGATGCCTCGCCGACGGTCTTCCTGATCAAGTTTTTCGATGGCCCAATTAGGGATATCCAGAGACACTCGTCGTATTGGTTTGTTAAACCGGTCGAAATATTCAGGGCATGCACGAATTTGTTCGCAAAAATCGGTGAGTCTCGGTTTATGGGTATTGAGGGCGTGTGGCCAGGAGTCTGGTGTCGGGCCGAATGGCCGGGCTCGGCAGGAATCAGGCCAAGCCGGATGCCGCATTCTCATAGTGCCCTCCGACTAAAGGAAGATAGACGCCACAACGGACCGAGTGTCGTCGCCTCGACACCGCATGGAGTTTTGATCAAAGGTGAAAATACGCGAAAGGCGAGCGCTGGGGAACGGCCCTATGATGCATTTACTTGATTTTTTGGTGTTCTTATCATAACATGGGTACGGCGCAGTAAATTTGCGATAGGAAAGAAGACACATGAAAAGATTTAGCTTTGTGGTGTTTACGATAACTACACTTCTGACGTTTGTTGGGTACCCAGACTCTGATAACATGGAGAGCAGAGATTCCGCTGCGGTAAAAATAGCATCTGCGTCAAGTGATCGCACGGTAAAAATCTGGGATTCAGAAGCAGGGGAAGAGCTTATGACTTTAGAAGGGCATACGGATCGAGTTAATTCGCTGGCATGGTCACCCGATGGCTCTCAACTGGCATCGGCATCAAGCGATGGCACCATAAGGGTCTGGGATTTAGGGACTGGCGAAACACCTTATATTTTTTCTGGTGATCGATCGGCCCATTCGGTAGCCTGGTCCCCGGATGGAAACCAGATCGCATCCGGCTGGGATGATGGCGTGCTAAGAAGGTTGGATGCCAAGACAGGCGAGCTCATCAACTTTATCAAGCTACATACGGATCGGATCAATACATTATCATGGTTTGAAGATGGGTCTTTGCTGGCATCCGGGTCCTCAGATAAATCCGTTAAAATCCTGGCCGAAGAGAGCAGGACCTTGGAGGGTCATACGGATCAGGTTAATTCTGTCGCTTGGAAGTTTGATGGGACCCGGCTCGCATCAGCATCAAACGATAGTGTGGTAAGAGTCTGGGATGTAGAAACAGGAAGGTCCCTTCTTGCGCTGCAAGGGCAAGGAAGGGTTTGTTCTGGGTCTTTCAATTCGGTGGTCTGGTCCCCGGATGGCGAACGACTCCTAGCAGGATCCAGTGACGGTATGACCTGCACTTGGGATAGTATTTCGGGCCTGTTAATTTATGCATTCAGAAGGCATACCGGCCCAATCAATTCGCTGGCATTCTCTCCCGATGGGGCTCAGCTCGCAACTGGATCGTCAGACAAAACTGTCATCATTTCAGGGTACGACCGAAGTGTAAACGCTGGTAGGACATACTGATGCGGTCAACGCTGTCACTTGGCCACCACCATATAGAAACCGATAAACGGGCTTGGAGGGATGATATCACGCCCCGTTTAAAGCCACGGAGGGACATTACCCGACAGTTTATACCTTGTGCTGGAGGGAATTCACTTCGTCTGCTAGTGCTTAGTTGCATTAATAATAGATAAATGGTAAGCTCCTGGGTAAAGGAGGTTCCTATGTCCAGGAGATCCACTGTCCCTTCGTGTTCGCCAGAAGATCACGCGAGATTGATCGCATGGTCTCGCAATAAGACG
>JACOSC010000195.1 GCA_016179055.1 Acidobacteriota bacterium | reverse complement strand
CGCGTCACTCCTACACTATCAGCCCGTGAAACGGGCGACAGCAGGTTGGCGTTCCTCCAATATGGCGCTGTCTCCCCGACAAGGTCGGGGCTGGGGGTCATTTCACGTTCTCACACCCTGGGGGTCCGCTGCGCTCCACCCCAGGCTTTATGCTTTCGCCCCGCAGAGCGGGGCTCTGTCGGCTTCGAAGGCAAGCTGGCTCTCCCGCCCTGCGGGACCACATAAAATGTCCAAACTCCAGCGGCCGCGTAGCGACGATTGAACCACATCCACTGGACAAAAAGTATGGCCAATATCTACACTTCACTCTATGACCCCATCGACTTCAATACCAACAATCTAACTGGATACCTAAAACCGAAGAGCCAACAACGGGTCTGAGTGTACCTCGGCGGGGTCGCGCGTGCGCACTATAGCTTTCAAGAAAATGTTTTTGGAAAAGTGGCACAGCGTGCCGCCCCGACGGCGTCGGGGCAAGATGCCTGTCCCACCTTTCGGGTTAGGATTTAAATGGAGCTTACTATGACTATACTTGTCACTGGCGGCGCCGGCTATCTGGGTTCCGTGCTGGTGCCGAAGCTGGTCGCACGAGGACATCGCGTGCGAGTTCTGGATGTCGGCTATTTTGGTCTTGGACATCTCGGCCAACTCAAACCTGCCGTCGAAGTCATTCGTGGGGACCTGCGTTTGATTAGGACGAGTCCCCAGCGTTTACATGAGATCGTAGCGGATTGTGACTGCATCATTCATCTGGCTGCCATCTCCAATGACCCGTCGGCCGAGCTCAACCCCGAATTGACCGACGAGGTCAATTTCCGCGCCACATCAGCCCTGGCAGAAACTGCGAAGGCAGCAGGAATCAAATTTATATTTTCCTCTTCCTGTTCGGTATATGGAGAAGAAAGCGAGAAGCTGGTCGAGGGCGATGCCGTCGCGCCGCTGACGGCCTATGCCGTTTCCAAAGTGATGGCTGAGCAAGCGCTAAAGGAATTGGCGGACGCTCATTGGTCGCCGATCATTTTGCGCAACGGGACGCTGTTCGGATATTCTCCGAGAATGCGGTTTGATTTGGTGGTAAACATCTTCAGCCTATACAGCGCGCAGCACAATGAAATTAAGATATTTGGAAATGGGGAGCACTGGCGACCGTTCTTGCACGTCGGCGACTGCGCGCGGGCCTTCGTTTACTTTGCCGAGCTGGCCGAGCCGCAACATCTCTGTTACAACGTTGCGCATGAGAATCTTCGAGTTATCGACGTCGCCGAACTGTTCCGACGAATCAACCCGCGTTTGTCCGTCGTACATTTAGACATGCCGGATGCGGATCACAGAAACTACCAAGTATCGACGCGCCGCTTGCGCGCCGAGGGGTTCAAGACGCAGGTAAGTGTGCGTTATGGCGCGGAGGAAATGGTGGAGGCCATTGTGAGCGGACTAATTCCCAATCCGGAATCCATATACTACCGCAATGCCTAATGGCTGAAAGAGCTCACTCAGATCGGCTCAAGGAACCATAGCGAAATCGTGACCTTGATGGAGATGGTGGCAGATACCCGCGGCGTGCCCCGATAATCCCTGCGAAGCCCCGTGGGAGAAACATCCAATACGGGCCGGCCCACGGAACCGTTACAAAATATGTAACTGTTTACGGGGATCGGGGGTCAGGGATCAGAGGCTGATGGCCCGGGGGTGCCGATGACTGTTAGGAATTATCGTGATTTAGAGATTGAGTAGTGGAGCGGTTGCTTAACGGATTGCGGAAGTCTTTGGAAAAGAAATCCAAGTAATATCGCCCGATCCCCGACCTCTGACCCCCGTGAACAGTTACAACAATTATTCGCCGCCCGTTTGTACCAAGCCGACTGACCCTTGTCAGATCGTGGTTGCGGACGGCGCAGATATTGGGAGTAAGGCCAATGAGTGATAGACTGGATCAGTACTCATCGCAGCAAAAGGATTTTTGGAATGTCGCTGATGAGAAATCGGCCAGGTTTTCCCGCATCTACTTGGATGAGACTCGATCAGAGTCCGCCTGGCATCAAGATGCGGCCAAGGCCGCGCAAATTGTGCTCACCGGAATCGAGCCCAAAGAGGATTGGACTATTCTCGAGGTCGGCTGCGGAGTGGGGAGAATACTGGATGTTTTAAGGAATCGGCTGACGGTTCGACGCCTGATAGGAGTAGACATATCCGAAAGCATGATTGCCTTCGCAAAGGAACGCTTGGCAGACGATGATCGGGTACAACTGCGTGTCGGGAACAGGTACGATCTTTCGATGATTCCAAGCAGCACGGTGAACTTTGCATACGCTGTAGATGTTTTTATCCATATCTATGATGTCGACGTGGTCTTGAATTATCTCGGCGAAGTGCAAAGGGTGCTCAAAGAGGGTGGTTGCTTCCGTTTCAACGTGCGACGATTCGATCCGACGCTGGCGTTTCATAGCTCTCTCGGCGGGCGATTTGCACGAATTATGCACCAGCTTGGGATCTGGTCAACCGGCAAGCACCGATGGTATCCAGGAGAAGAGGCCGGATTTTGCGGAAATCAATTCCTGCCGCGCGAGATCAAAAAACTGGTAAGACTTAGCCGATTATCTGTTTTAGAGATGTGGGAGGAAGGGGCGCATCTTTGGTGCACGCTAAAAAAACCAAGCGGCGCTCGAGAATCAAAGCCGGCAGAAATAATTGTAACTACTCAAATCGCACAATGATTTATACCGTCTAAACGGATCATGGCCCGCGGCTCTTTGCACGGAAAATGCAAAATATAAGTAACTGCTCAGCCCATGGCGACAACTCCGTATCGGCTGGGTAGCCAAATGCGTGGATGGTTGATCAATGACGAAATTTGAAATCAGGAATCGCGCGAAAACCCGGAGGGTTTCCAGCTATTAGCCGGTGGTTGAGCGCAGCGATACCACCGGAACGCACGCCATGAAAACCGGCGCACCCCTCCAGGGTGCCTCCGTTTTTCGTTCGTTGACCGGTGGTATCGCTGCGCTCAACCACCGGCTAATAGCTGTCAAGCCTCCGGCTTGATCGAAGGCTTGGCTGAGCAGCTACAAATATAATAGCCAGGGATGCAAAGCGGCCTTCCCGTATCGATTCATCATCAGGCGACTGAACGAAGGCGGCGAAGTTAATAGTATCGATCATTAAACACTAGACATCAGACAGAAGAAACGTCTGACATTTAAAGTTTGCAGTCCGTTGTTTGAATTGGAGGCGGCTAATGGACATGACTGAAACCAGCGTCGAACCCGTTGCAAGTCGGTGGCCGGACGACCACAGGATGAATTACCCGATCCTTATAGTCGGGGCCGGCGGGCATGGCCTTGAAGTGTTTTCTTATATACGGGCCCTGGCCGACCACGGCCAACCGCAGCCCATCTTTGGATTTGTCGATGAAAACAAGACCGCCGGCTGCTTTGAGACGACCATGATCTTGGGCGGGTTTGAAGCTTTGGCGGGATACGTTCCGCCGCGGGCCGACGGCATTTTCTACTATATTACCGCGGTGGGCAACAATCAGGCACGGATGAAGCTCGTCAAAAAAATGGAAACTCTTTCAAAAAGAAATTTGATCCCCTGGACCCTCTGCCACCCGCAGGCCACGATCGGCCTTGATGTATCAATCGGCGAGGGCAGTTGTGTGGCGCCGGGTTGCATCATTACGACGCGTGTGCGTATAGGGAAGCACTGCATCCTCAACGTCAACGCTTCCGTCTCTCATGATGCCGTCGTTGGCGATTACGTCAACCTTAATCCCGGCGCAGTGGTTTGCGGCAACGTCCAAATTGGCAAGGGCTGCTTTATTGGGGCGGGTGCTACCATTATTGACAAAGTCGCGATCGGCGATGGGACTATCATCGGAGCGGGCGCCGTCGTTACAAACAACCTTCCTGCTCACGTGACCGCAGTGGGCGTGCCGGCTTGCATCATTAAGCGGCACACGTCATGAAGGTCTCACACTATGGTGCCCATCGAGACGCCTCTCGTAAGCTTTGTCGTTCCCTGTTTCAACTACGGGCGCTATTTGCCGGATTGCCTCGCCGGCATATTTAGCCAAGAGGGCGGACACAATTACGAAGTGATTGCCATCGACGACGGCTCGACGGACAACACGCCCGACGTATTGCGCCATTTTGCGGACGCCCGCTTGCGTGTCCTTACACATGCGGTTAATCAGGGGCACATCGCCACGATCAATGCCGGACTAAGTGCGGCGCGGGGAACTTTTATCGCGCGCATCGATCCGGATGATCGCTATCGCCCTTATTTTCTGTCGACGGTTCTGGAGAAATTTGCACGTTTTCCGGAGGTCGGCTTGATCTACGGCAACGCCGCCCTGATCGATGAATCTGGCGTGATTACCGCCCAGCGTAGCGACCGCGTGCACGGCGGCCGCGATTGCAAAGGGAATGAGTTCCTGCGTTTATTGGCCGACAACTTCATCTGCGCCCCGACCGTCATTGCCCGCCGCCAGGCATGGCAGGCGGCGCTTCCGGCGCCGGCAGGACTGGCGTTCAACGACTGGTACTTCACGCTCATGATCGCCCGCCAATGGGAATTCTATTATATTGATCGAGTGCTGGCCGATTACCGTGTGCACGCCATGAATCATCACACACAGATCGTAAAAAATCGCAGCGAGGAGGGTTCCATCTTTGAACTGCTGGACCGTCTTTATGGGCAGAAGGAAAAGGACCCCAAGTTGGAACGGCAGAAACAGAAAGGCCGGCGGCGGATTTATGGAGTGCACTATTTAGCCCAGGCCAATAAGTATTTCGGCTTCCATATGGACCGAGAGGCGAGCCGTTGTTACCTTCAGGCGGCTCGGCACGATCCGATCTGTCTGCTTCACGGCGAAAACATTCGTCATTGGGCGGCCACGCTGATCGGACGGAAAGGCTATGAATTCTTAAAATCGTTAGCCAGGCTTCGGCTGAGATCAACGAAGCGCCGTTGTAACAACCGAGGGTAATGATTGAACGGCAAGCCTCTACGGTTACCGCCAGGCCTTGTTGGATTCCAATATGAGACTCGCCGGGACGTGATTTAGGTACGATGTAAGCTCCGTAGGAGTCCCCCAGCTTGTCGTAACGACACGCAGAACAGCGATGAAACTGGGGAAGTTTCTAAGGAGCCTGAAGTTTGGACATTTTGGCGCGGGCCGGCGCCAATCCTGCGAAGCAGGCGAACCACTAATCCGCACGCGCCCCGGCAGGGGCGCAAGGAGATTAGCCTGGGGCAAGCGCAGCGCTGCCCTAGGACTCATGGCCTTATCCACCTCGAGCGCCCCGGCGGGGGCGCTGAGAGGTGCTTGGCCTACCAGAGGCCATAGCGCTGAAGATGAGATGATAGTTCAGCATCAAATGAGTCTATGACCTCTCGACGCCCCTGCCGGGGCGCCGGTGTTCTAGG
>JACOSC010000194.1 GCA_016179055.1 Acidobacteriota bacterium | reverse complement strand
GATCCGTTCCGACGCGTCGCCGGCCTCAAAGGTGGTTGAAGAGCCGTATGCTGGGAAAGCCACTAGTACGGTTCTGTGAGGGACGAGGCGGCAACTGGAAGAAACGGTCTGTCTCTTCTGGGAGCACCTCGTCTACTCGACGTAATTACTGGGTGATTTTTAGGTAGGCCGAGGTTAACTTTTCATCGTTTCAGCCCATTCTATAGGGGTCAATAGACTGGCCCTTTACGAGCCGTGAACCACGCAACGAGCTCAGTGAGTGTAATCGGTCCACAGGGCTCGCTTCTAACCGCTCCCCTCCACCACGGGCTCACACGCGTACATGCGGGACTGCTTTCTCTTGGGAAATATCATGGCTGATGTCTGGACTAATCTGCATGTTGATATTACAGATCACAATGCGATAGAATTTGACGCAATCATTGGCTAAAATGGATTTCACCGGGGGAGGAGAGATGATCGATTTCTTGAATTAAGACGGTGGTAGCAAAGCTAACAATTCTGGCTTTCGCTTGTTCCCAGGCGGACCGGACAAGGCCGCAGCCGACGTTGCGGTTGAAGGTCCGCTCAATAACGTAAATTGACGAACCGTAACTTAAGGAGGCAAAATGACAACAAAAGTTAAGCCCATTCCGGAAGGTTATCATACGATAACCCCGTATATCGTCGTGCGCGATGCGGCGCGGGCCATCGATTTTTATAAGCGAGCCTTTGGAGCATTGGAGCTGATGCGTAGCCTCAGTCCCGATGGGAAGAGCATCATGCACGCTGAGCTCAAAATTGGCGATTCAATATTCATGTTAAACGATGAGTTCCCCGCCTGGAAGGTCCTATCGCCGGAATCGCTGGGCGGCAGTTCCACTACGCTTTACTTGTACGTTGCGGATGCCGATGCCACTTACAATCAGGCCGTTGCCGCCGGGGCTACGGTCGCCATGCCTATCATGGACGCGTTCTGGGGCGATCGTTGCGGCCAGATCGTGGACCCATTCGGGCATAAATGGTCCGTTGCGACGCACAAATTGGATCTCACACCCGAAGAGATTCATAAAGCCGGAGCGGTCGCCATGGCCCAAATGAGCAAAGAAAAAGGCTGCGGCCAGTAACTAGACAAACGGTGTAGGGCCGGCCGGGGCTTCCGCGGGCCGATTGAATCGTAGACAAACCATCCGGCCGGTCCTAAGCCAAGACGTCGTCCAAATGACTAATCTGAACAAGCGTGTCAAATGACCTCGAGATTCGATCATAAGCCTAGCAGACCGACCCGACCCAGCCCTGTATGGGGCGACAGAGTGTAGCCCAGGGTGGAGCGCAGCGAAACCCTGGGTACGATGGACCCCTTTTCACGCCCAGCCCCGCCTTGCGGGGCGACAGCTCTTCTACGACCAGAGCCGAATTCTGTCGCCCACTCCGTGGGCTGGAGGATTTTTATTCGTCGGTCTACCTGGGGTTCCGCTGCGCTCTACCCCAGGCTTTATGCTTTCGCCCCGCAGAGCGGGGCTATTCCGGCTTCGGAAACAAGATGACTCTCCCGCCCTGCGGAACAAATAAAATGTCCAATCTCCAGGCACAGGCGTCCCGCCCCGACTTCGTCGGGGCATGAGGCCTGTCCCACTTTGTACGACCCTGACCTAGACGACGCAAGTTTTTTTAGTTAATATAGCACTCTCAATTAGGTCAATTGACGCTCGGGGAAATCATAAAGATGCAGCCTAATATTTCATTTATTGATGAGCCGCAGAAGTTACTCAACGCCCTCCCAGAAATAGAAGCAATGCCGATCTGGGCCGTGGATACGGAAACGACCGGCTTGGACCCCTTTGAAAGCGAAGTCATTCTCTTACAAGTAGGCAGCCCGCTGAAACAATACATTATCGATTGCCGCAAAGTCGCCGTCGAGCCATTGCGTTCCATACTGGAGGGCGACAAACCCAAAATTCTTCATAATGCCAAGTTCGATTATAAAATGATCAGCCACCATTTCAAAATTAATTTGGAAAATATGGTGGACACCATGCTCATCGAACAGGTGTTGATGAACGGCAAAATGAAAAGCGGGTTTGGCTTGAAGGACTTGGCGCCCAGATATCTCGGAATCGAAGTCGATAAATCCGAGCGCTTCTCTTTCCTGGCCCACAAGGGCGACTTCTCTCTCAGCCAGCTTGAATATGCCGCGCGCGATATCATCAGCACGTATCTACTGGCCATGGAACAACTGCCGCGGTTGCATAAGGAAGCCCTGGAAGACACGGCTCGGCTGGAGTGTTTGACCGTAAGCTCCTTCGGCGATATTGAATTGAACGGCTTCTATTTGGACCAACGCCGCTGGTTGACCATCGTCGAAGAGGCCAAGAAGAAACGCGACGCCGCCCGCATTGCCTTGGATCAGGCGTTTGAGGCGGTGCATCAGAAAGACCTATTCGGCGCGGTAGAGATCAACTATGACAGCGACCAACAACTAAAGGCGGCATTGCACCGCCTGGAGCTGCCGGTTGAAGATACCAGCCGCAATACCCTAATCAAGATAAAACACCCCGCCATCGATCGCATCTTCGAATATCGCGAGCAACAGAAGATTGTGACAACTTACGGGGAGGCGTTTCTGGAGTGGGTCAAGAAGTATGATGGGCGACTCCATCCCGATTTTCATCAGCTCGGCGCTGAAAGCGGCCGTGTCTCCTGCACGCGGCCCAATCTACAAAATATTCCGTCCGACTCCGATTTCCGTGCTTGCTTTACCGCCCCGCCCGGCCGAAAACTGATCACCGCCGATTACAGCGGCTGCGAACTCCGCATATTGGCCGAGCTTAGCCGCGATCCGACCTTCATCGACACTTTTCGTAATAACCGCGATCTCCATTCGATTGTCGCGACCCAGATGTATCATAAGCCGGTCAGCAAGAAGGAGAACAAGGAGTTGCGCGACAAGGCCAAGATCATTAACTTCGGGTTGGCCTACGGCATGGGTCCCGGCGCATTGGCCATCACACTCAATGCGACGGCCAAAGATGCGGAAGCTTTGCTCAAGGGCTATTTCAAGACCTTCCCCAAGATCAAGGAATACCTCGAAAATAGCGCGCGTGAGGCCCTGGAGCGCGGCTACTCCCAGACCATGGGCGGACGCAAGCGATATTTTGTGGTTCCGAAAGAAGACGACCGCGCCGCCCGCGGCGCCATCGAACGTCAAGCTAAGAACATGCCCATACAAGGAACCAATGCCGACATGATCAAACTGGCTCTGGTATTCGTCCGCCGTGAAATTAATCATCGTCAGCTCGACGTAAAAATGGTAAATACCGTCCATGACGAAGTGGTGGTTGAGTCCGCTGAAGCTCAGGTCGATGAAGTGGCGGCCATGGTGCGGGATAAAATGATCGAGGCGGGAGAATACTTCTTGCGGACTATCCCGGTGGACGTAGAATGCACTATCGCAGACCACTGGAGCAAATAAAGGATAAAGGAGCGTTGTAGATGGCAACACAAACCGACACCGATTTGAAAGCCTTCCTGCGCGAGAAGGCTCGGCGCTTGCGAGTGGCATCTATACGGGCCACTACGGAAGCCGGCTCCGGCCATCCGACGTCGTGCCTGTCGGCTGCCGATCTCGTGTCCGCCCTTTTTTTCAAGGTGATGCGCTACGATCCGCAGAACTACGCACATCCGCTTAATGATCGTTTTGTCTTGTCCAAAGGGCATGCCGCCCCGCTGCTCTATGCCGCTTGGACTGAGGCCGGCGCACTGCCGGAAGCGCGCTTGCTGACGCTGCGTCGCATTACCAGCGAGCTCGAGGGACACCCCACCCCGCGTTTTTTTGGCGCCGACGTTGCCACCGGCTCCCTGGGACAAGGCCTGTCGATCGGCTTAGGCATGGCCTTGGCCGCTCGCATCGACCGGCTGGATTATCGCGTCTACGTGCTCATGGGTGACGGCGAAACCGCCGAGGGCTCGGTCTGGGAAGCCGTAGAGTTGGCCGCTTACTACAAGACCGATAACCTGGTCGGCATTATCGATGTCAACGGCTTGGGTCAAAGCCAGCGCACCATGTACGCACACGATGCCGAATCCTACCAACGTAGGCTTACCGCGTTTGGTTGGCGCGCGCTCGTCATTGATGGTCACGACATGGACCAGATCCTATCGGCGTTTGCCGAGGCCGAAACCCGCCAGGGCGCCCCCACAATGATTGTCGCGCGAACGCTGAAAGGGCAAGGCGTTTCATTCCTGGCGGATCAAGATGGCTGGCACGGAAAGCCCCTGAAGAAGGGCGCTGAGGAAAAGCTTGCCCTGGCTGAGCTGAACCATCCGTCCTCTAATAATGTCGGTCTTACCTTCCATCAAACAATAGCGTTGCCGCCCGAGCTAAGAACGGAACCTCGCCGACCATCGGCGATGGCCGCACCCGCTTACAAGATCGGCGATAAGGTGGCCACACGCGAGGCCTATGGCACGGCTTTGCTTAAGCTGGGTGTCGCCGATAGTCGAGTCGTCGCGCTCGATGGCGATACCAAAAACTCCACGTTCTCCGAAAAGTTTATTAATAGTTATCCCGAGCGCGGATTTGAGTGCTTCATTGCCGAACAGAACATGGTAGGTATGGCAGTGGGCTTGGCTTGTCGAGAAAAGGTGCCGTTCGTGTCGACGTTCGCCACCTTCCTGACCCGCGCCTTTGATCAAATTCGTATGGCCGGGATTTCTCGGGCCAACATAAAATTGGTCGGATCGCACGTCGGCGTATCGATTGGCGAGGACGGTCCGTCGCAGATGGGCTTGGAAGATCTAGCCATGATGCGCGCATTGCCCGAAGCGGTAGCGCTTTGTCCGGCAGATGCCGTGGCTACGGAGCGTCTGGTGGGAGAGCTGGCGGCTCATTACGGAATTAGCTATTTACGACTGGCTCGCCCGAAAACCCCGGTCATTTACCCTAATGATGAACATTTCAAAATCGGCGGCTGCAAAATCCTGCGACATGATTTCAACGATCAAATAACGATTGTGGCCGCCGGCGTTACCGTGTTCGAAGCCTTGGCTGCCTATGAGCAGCTCAAGAAAGAGAACATATCGGTGCGCGTGCTGGATGCCTATTCTATTCGCCCCATTGCTCGCAAGGAGCTGATTGAGGCTGGACTGGCTACCAAGGGCAGGATCATCACCGTTGAAGATCATTACGAAGACGGCGGTTTGGGTGAAGCCGTTTTGAGCGCCGTCGGCAGCGAAGGCATTCGCGTTTATAAGCTGGCGGTGCGTGAAGTTCCGCGCTCGGGCAAGCCCGAGGAACTCATGGAGATGTTCGGCATCAACGCCGCCGCAATCATAGCCAAGACCAAGGAAATTGTGTAACCGTTCAGGGGGGTAAGACCTCTGATGACCAGTAGGGTATAATACTCCCCAAAAACTGGACTGGCGGTTATTGAAAAGGGCTCTTTTCAATCTTACAGGGCCTATCACAAACTCTTGTTGACAACGGATGGGAATCGGTATAAGCTTGGCCTAGCTTTATCGTAGTTTGAAAGACTAAGGAATTTACCTCATTGGGCCCCCGCGGTGGCGCGCAGTACTTGGGGTGCCGCGAGCGGTGGTGATCTCGGTGGAAGGCCGAGACGCCCCATCGCCCGAGGGCCGATAGGGATCGGGTCCGCGGCTCCGTAGTCCTATCCCTTGTGGAAATACCAAACCTGATTGCCCGTACGGGGCAAAGGTTTTCACCGGGATCCGCCGGTAGGGGCGGCGTGGCGGCTTTTGGATTAGGTACTGGGCGTGGGCCGCGTGTAGTCGTTGTGATCGTCTCCAGGAAATTCGTGGAGGCCTGTCGGTTTAACTTAATAACATTTGTAACTACTCAGCCGGCGCTCCTTAGCCCCGTAGGGGCGGCATGTTTATAGTCAGAAGCCATTGAATAGGAGCGACATGTACAGAGCCTTTATTAGCAAAGT
>JACOSC010000193.1 GCA_016179055.1 Acidobacteriota bacterium | reverse complement strand
TCGTCGATTTCTTCCATACGTATTCATCGATCAGAAGGGTATCCCGCCCTTTCAGGGCTTATAACTTATATAATCTTACATACCAGGGGCTGTGCGGCGCTTGCCCCTGGCTATTATAGCCCGCTCCTTCAGAGCTACGCGAACCAGCTTCGGGCTATGGCGGGGCGCTCGCTCGAAGTGGTGGGGACGAAAGGATCGCGCGGGGCTGTGGCCAATGTCCAAACTCCAGAACCCCCGTGCGGGGCCGGCACCGCTACCGTCTGATTGGCTTATGATCGAATCTCAGAATAAACAAGGTTGAATAAGCGGCGGCTCAGAATGGTTAGTTCCGGCCATATGTGTATAATACTTCTTAAATATGGCCATGAAACAGAGAACATCCAAACTAGCTCATACCGCTGATCGCACGCGAACAGTGAAATTCTTGACCCAGGCGAAAAAGGGGGAGGGGTGATTCTCCAAATTATGGTGGCCGAGACGCGGACGGAGTCCGCTTGCCCGCTGTTGGAAACAGCGAAATATAAGGGCAAGACTTCCCGGCCGTAAGGGGTAACCTATGTTTAACGCAACAAACGTGACACGATCCATTCGATTGGCTATCTTCTTATCCTTTGGTTGTGGGTGCTGCTTATGGCAGGCTCACGCCGATACCGTCTATCTCAAAAATGGCCGCGTCATAGTAGCCCATGGTGTCGAGGTGAAAGGGGACACTGTCTACTATCAATCCAGCGAAGGGCGTAAAAGCATTTCATTCGACGCGGTTGAACGGGTGGTCAAGGTCGATGCCGGGGTCGAAAAAACGTTTAAGCGATACGACCCTCCCAAGCTGGTCACCGCGGTGCCCAGCAATGCCTCGGCGGTTGCTGTGAAAGCAGCTAGCCCTACCGCTACAGTGCCGGCCATTGCCGGCCGCGCATACGAACCTTCCCAGATTTATCCAAAGGCCGCGGAGTTTAGTTTGCCGGATGATGCTGGAAATAACGTCACGCTTGAAAGTTTTCGGGGTCGTCCGGTGATATTGGACTTTTGGGCAACCTGGTGTGGGCCATGTCGTCAGAGCATGCCCGTGCTGCAAAAGTTTTATGAGAAGTATAGCCCGCGCGGTTTGTCGGTTATCGGGATTAACATTGAGGGCAAGGATGAAGTAGTTAGAAAATACATACGAGACGGCGGCTATACGTTTTCATTTGTTTTTGACTCCAACAACTTCGGCGCGAAGGTGGCCAAGCAATACAGCGTCAATAGCATTCCGCGAACTTTTCTTATCGATAGAGCCGGACGAATTCGCTTCAATGGCATGCCCGGTCGCCTTACGACGGACCTCGTAGAAGCCGTTTTGAGTGAGTGAATCCTAACCTTACCCGGCCGGAACCAAACCGACAACACACAGAGAGCCAAGTCACCACAGAAGCGGCGCGGGCTCTCCGTTAGTCGTTCATGCCAAGGTATGGTTTTCTGAGATACTTGCGCGCCAGCTCTTGTGAGTTTTTTACATCTTCTCGCTTGAGGACGATCTTATAATGTTCCTGGGCTTGTGGGCGATTGCTGGCGAGGTCATAAGCTTCGCCCATCTTAAGGTGCGAGAGCGTGGCAATCTCCTCATTTCCGCCGGTGAGCCGGATTACCTGGGCGAAGTGTTCGATAGCATCATGCGGGCTTTTATTATCAAGGTACAAGATGCCTAAGCGATAGTGTACCTGCTCGGCGCCCAACTTATCGTAGTGGGGAACCCTATTTTTTATTTTTTGCAGAATGCCCTGATAGAGCTGGGCGGCTTGTTCATCCCTGCGCAAAAGGCGGTAAAGGGCGCCGGCATCCAGTTCGAGAAGGTAATTCTTCGGGAATTGTTTGTGTAGGTTCAGCATCAACGACAGTGACTGATCGAATTGCATTTCCCAGACATAAAGCACCGACAGAACGACCTGCGCATCGTTTTGATTGATTCTCCCCTTTTCAGCGGCCAGCTTGAGCTGCCGCAACCCTTTTTGTTTATCGCCACGATAGCCTAAGAGGCGGGCAATCCAACGGACCGACCAAGGGAGCTTGCCGCTAATATACTCATACAGTCCTACGGTCATATATGAGTCATAATAGGTTGCATCAATTTGCAGGACTTGGCGGTGATGCTCTACAGCCTTCCCCGCATCACGCAAGGCGGCGATTTTCCGGCGGTGTATGGTCATCTCAAAGCTTGCCAATAGTCCGTAAGCGGATCCCAAAAAATACAGTGCCCGGGCATCTCTCGGGTTTTTCTGCAGCATGCCATTCGCTTTGGCTATCGCCTCATCGCAGTATTCTCTAAATTGCCGGTCGAGCTTTGGGTCGATGGCTCGCTTCGGAGTCTTACTAAAATAAGCGGCTGACGTAAAATTCTCGAGCGCCAGCTCTCGGCCTTTAACCAATTCCCGCAGCCAAAGGTTGCCGGACAGATAACAGTAACCGGACGGGTCGTCGGGCGCAAAAGCGATTAGCTCTCGAAAGGTTTTCTCAGCGCTTTCGTATTCAAGATTGTAAATGTGATCAAAGCCACGGACGATATGATCTCTGATCTTATCCTCCCGTTTCTCTGCGTAGGTGAGAGTCGTAAAATAGACTAACGTAATGATGAAGGCGACGACAAGCTGACCGACCTTCCCTGGTCTAAAAAGCCATTGGGTTTGCCGCATTACTGATTCCTTCTCCTTGAAAATAATTCCAACGAAACAGAACCGGGAGCGGCCGGATACGACCCGCCCCGGCCACCCGCCCGCTTTCGCAGGCGGTTCCGTTTTCATCCGGCGTCATATGTTCAGCACTTAGTCAACCTGGTGTGGGCGCAGCACTATCCTTCTTGACGCTGGATTATCGATCAAAACGGTTTGCACAAAAGCCTCATTATAGCATAGGCGATAGCGCGGAACGATGTACCCCTTCCACACCCGTCGGTCCAATCGGCCATTGGGATAAGTGTGAGGTTATCAGGATTAGTTCAATTATTACGAATCGGATCAGCATGGCCCTTCTCGGCCTGATAAGTCTTGTAGGAACAGCCACGACTTCTTCCCAACCATTGAAAGAATAAGTATCCTACGAGACCAACGTATGTAAGGAAGAACGCGAAAATAAAGATCATGGCAAGCCATCGCATGGTACTTCAATCCTCTCGACCGATAACGCCGGCATTGGTTCTGTTTGATTTCGATTGAACTCTTTTTTTAGCGTCGAAATCGGCAAGCGGCGTTACGCACGTGGCGGGCCAATAAGAGCATTTTTTCAGAATCGCGTAGGCGACGGTTAACGCTTGCCGGCATTGGATTTTTTCATAGCCCTATTATGGAGAGATCGAGAGGGACGCGGCGTGCGTGCAAGTTTTTTCTGCGACCGCCGGCGATTTTGGCAGGGTTGGCGCATTGCGCGGAAGCGTGCAAATATGTTCTTAATAAAGCCGTCGCAACGCTCGACGCACGGGCAAAAAGGGCCGTGGAACCAACAAAACTCGGACAAGGTTCGGACATGGCGGTAGGGTAAGAATGATGTGTGGCTCTAAGCCGTTGATAACATGGTCGGGGCGAGAGGATTTGAACCTCCGACCTTGTGATCCCAAATCACACGCGCTAGCCAGGCTGCGCCACGCCCCGACGTAAAAAGCAGAAATTACTTTAAGGTATCACCTTCAAACTTGTCAAGGTAATTCCGCAACGCAGCGCGCCCGATTAACAGAGCTTGCCCACGGTGGCCGCGCAGGTTTTTTAAGGGCGGCGAAACCTCCGCCATCGTTTGGCCGAGTCCCGCTATTTCAAATATCGGATCGAAGCCAAACCCGTGATGCCCACGCGGGGCCTCCGTAATGCTTCCCGCACATACGGCTTGCGCGGCAAAGATCTGTCGATCCTTGTCGATGGCGCATAGCGCGCAAACAAATTGCGCACTACGGTGTTCCGGCGGCACACCACGCATCATGGCGAGAAGTTTCCGTATGCGATCCGCATCCGTGGCGCCTTCTCCGGCAAAGCGCGCCGACTGAACGCCGGGCGCGCCATTCAATGCCTCCACTTGCAATCCGGAATCATCGGCCAAGGTCAGCAGCCCCGTGCACCGATGGTAATAGCGCGCCTTTTTCTCAGCATTCTCGGAAAAGGTCGCGCCGTCTTCTATACAAGGAGCGATCTCTGAATAATCGCACAGGGTAAGTATTTCCAACGGAAGGTCCTTGAGATGCTCCGCCAGTTCTCGCCGTTTCCCTGGGCTGGTCGTAGCCAACAACATTTTTTTCATGCCAGAATTCCAACGAAGCTCCACTTCAGGCCGACTCTGAATCAGGCTTACAACCGGGCGTAACCCCGGCACGATGTAGGTATCACGCGGCACACCCCATCACCTTGGACCAAAAGGTCTCCCAGTAGTTCGACAGACGAATCGCTCGGAGTTGGAGAATCGTGTCGCCACTTTCTCGTTTCCATCGCATGCC
>JACOSC010000198.1 GCA_016179055.1 Acidobacteriota bacterium | reverse complement strand
CCGCCTGGAATGCCGATCCGCAGCCGTTTGTCTGGACGGCCCAGTTGGAGGACATCCTGCGAAAGATCGAGCGAGCCAGGGCGAAACTGGAGTCCATCCAGCCGGGTTGCACGCAGCCCCCCCGCTGTAAACGGGAAGAGTGATATGTCTAGCTATTTACGGGACACTACACTAGGGAGAACCTAAACGGGCACGAAACTGGAAACGGGGGATACAGCCAAGGGGATACCTACAGGCGGGATCGGTCCTCCTCTACTCGGCGCAATATCAGACCATTCAATAGCTTTCACAACCGCCTTTCTCAATTTATTTGTTATCGTCTTAGAGCTTTGCACCATCACAGTCGCATCACCTAAGCCTGTCTCGCCCTTGAAAAAGATGTATTCTGTATTGTCCTCGCTTACGCCCACCCAAATACTAAACTTCTTATCGAACCAACGTTTCCACACACCATTATATTCTTGCCCTGTGATTTTTTCCCCGACCCGATAAATATTGAACGCATAGACGTTTTGAGATACCCAGAAAGTGAGCATAAAAATGACAAATACAATGGAAGTGCGAAAGCGACGCATGGAATGCCCTCCTTTCATTAGTTTTGGACGCATAACGATCGCGCTCACCTGCGGGCGGCGCGGCTCTCGTTACCGGCGCGCCGACCGTCAGGTGCAGCGCGTTGTTATGTCGCCCCTCTTCCACGCGATACGATCCGTCGCCGGAAACGTCCTAACGAAGTGCGCGAGGAACCCGGCCAGACCCGCGAGGTGCCCGAGGTTACATTGGGTGATGTCGATCCCATGTTCGAATGGATAACGAGACGACATGAACACGCCCTCGAGCCCTTGCAGCACACTCTGAAGGTCGGTGCGCCAGATCGGCTTCAGTTCAGCGTCAAAGGCAGCGAGGAGAGCGGCGCGGACATCATCGGGCATCGCGTTAAGCAGTCCAACGAGCCCGTGACCTTGGCTGCTGGTGATCGCTGATGCCGCGTAAACACGAGAGACCTCCGGCATCAGCTCATCCTTGACGTGAATCATCTCTGCGGAGAGAGCCTTTAGGTAGAGTTCCACGGCCATCGATGCGACGTTAATGAGCGGGAGGAGGACGCCAGAAGGCTGGGCTACCAACACTATGCGCGCTTGCTCGTACTGATCAGCGGCGTCGAGGATCTGGGGGTCAGGAATCTCCTGGCGCTTCGTCCACGGCACGTCATCCCGGACGGGCGGCCTCTTCTTCATCCCTCTTCACGCTCCTTGTCGGCATAACATGAATTTTGCAGTTCTGCCTAAAAAGATTAGGCCGCCGGTTTGGGCCGCCTAATCCAAAACACCGGATTACAGTCTCAACTTTGTACCATACCAATTTCCTATATCTTAGACAAGTGGCTATTCAGAGAAATCGCTCAGTAACGGGCGGCAAACTCGATAGCTTTGGCCGCTTCTGGAGTTTGGACGTTAGCTATGGAGTGGGAGTGCCGCTTACAATCCAAATCTCCGAAGGAGTCTCCCAGCGTATCCTAACGACACGCAGAATCACGATGAAACTAAAGAAGTTTCTAAGGGCGAGCTATTGGCTTCAGGAAAAAGATATTGGGTAAATGGCATTGGATATGGTAAACAGCCATGGTTGTCCAGGGATCTCCGCCTTGTAGGTCTGGAGCGGCTGGAAGGCCGTCCAGATGGTCGCGTCCTTTGTCGGCCGCGTTCTTGAGCTCCACGACCGCGAGCGGCTGGCCGTTGATGAACAGCACTACGTCCGGGCGGCGGCTGTGCTTGCCCTCCATCACGCTGAACTGGTTGACGGCCAGCCAATCGTTGTTCGCGGGGTCGTCGAAGTCGATCACCCGCGCCTGCGCGCCACGGATGTCGCCTTCTGCAGACCGGTACTCGACGGTGACCCCATCCACCAGCAAGCGGTGCAGCGCGCGGTTGCGTGCGACCAGCTCAGCCCCCTCTGACCGTGTGAGCTTGCGGAAGGCGTCCTCCAGCGCCTCGGCGGGCAGTGCGGGGTTGAGCCGCGCTTCCAGAACCACCTGCGCATAGTCGGCGCGCTCGGTTCTGGCCTCGCCGGGCGCGATCTCGAGACCGTGCGTGACCTGCCAGCCGAGGCTTTCGAGCCAAGCGAGAGTGGCTTGTTCCACGACGGATTCGGTGACGCCGCGATCATTCATGGCGCATCGTCCTCCAAGAGGTTCAGCACGAGCCGGATCATCAGCTCCTTCTGCGCGGGCTCGCTCTCGGCGATCAGCAGGGCGAGCGCGACCATCGCGTTGTCGGCAAGGCGCGGCGTTCTGTCCGCACGGATCAACAGACCGTTGCGCCACAGGTACTCCAGGAACAGCAACGCGCCGAGGCGCTTGTTGCCGTCGCCGAAAGGATGGTCCTTGATCACGAAGTAGAGCAGGTGCGCGGCCCGTGCTTGCACGCTGGGGTAGAGCGGTCGGCCGTCAAAGGTCTGCTCGATAGCACCAAGGATCCCCGCCAGGACTTCGCCGCGCTCATGGCCGAAGAGGGCTCCGGCCTCGCCGCGGCGCGCGAGATCTTCGCGCAGGCACGTGGCTGCGGCCCGCGCGTCCTTCAGGGTTAAGGATGCGGCCGGGACCGCCGGGCGCGCCGGGCGTTCCGCCAGTCGCTTCTCGTCGTACTCGATGAGCAGCCGCCAGGCCCGGGTGTAGCGCTGCACGATATCGAGCACCGCCCTGCCTTCGTCGGTTACGAGGGCGCGCGTCGTCAGCGTGCGGGCCAGGAGCCCGACGGCCTGCTCTATCTCGCCCAGGCCCCGCTCCCGCAGCCGCCGCTCGTTCAGGGTGTAGCCGCGCAGCAGGTGGTCGCGTAGGGTGCGCGTGGCCCAGATGCGGAACTGCGTGCCGCGCGGAGATTTGATCCGGTAGCCGACGGAGATGATGACGTCGAGGTTTAAATGCTCGACCTGGTAGGTCTTCCCATTCTCTGCAGTATGTGCAAATTTTGCACATACTGCCCCGGCATCCAATTCCCCTTCCCGGAACACGTTGCGAATGTGCTTGGTGATGACCGACCGCTCGCGCCCGAAAAGCTGGCTCATCTGCTCCTGCGTCAGCCAGACCGTCTCCCGCTCGAGCCGCACGTCTACCCGGACCTCGCCATCTGGAGCCTCGTAGAGTATGACTTCACCACCCGCGCCTTCGACCTTTCTTTTCATACTCCGTTTTCCCTCCCGCCCAACAATACCGCCGCCCACATCCTCGATTCACGAACTCACTTTCCAGCACCACTTTGCGGTAGTTCGGATCGCGGCGATCCGGGTTCGCCCGAGCGATGTCTGGGCCGTGCTGCACCGCGTCGCCGAGCGATTGGAGCCAGGCGAGAGTGGCCTGCTCGACGATGGATTCGGTGAAGAGTTGGCTTGCCATTACAGCAGTCCTACAAATCCCGTTCCTTACTCAGAGAAGCAATCGTTGCCTTTAGAACTTGCGTACAAATCTCTGCCATGTGCTTATCTGGGATCACCCCATTGCGAATCGCCTCTTCGATATCCTCAGCTCCAATCTTCCGCGCGCGCAACTTCTCAGTGTGGGTAATCGAAATGACGTAGTTTCCGCGCTCCACATTTGTGCTCCAACTATTATCACACATTTTTAGTGAATCCCGATGGCGCAGTTAATTATCGATACCGGTAGGGAGGCAAACAAAGCCTTTGCCTATCCTATCCGGTTGTCAAACGCGCTTAGCGGTTACGCTCATCCGACCACCGTAACTGCACCCAGACTACGTCGCCAACGTCTTGGCACAGTCGACTTGTTCCTTGACTTCGTCCAAATTTCTTGTATATTACTTTTAAGGTTATGCAATCAACCATCAACTATACGGCAAATGTGAACTGGTGTGGGCACTGGTGTTACTGGTACGGCGTATTGTCGTTTCTTGGTGGAAAAAGATCGGCGTAAGGAATATCAGAAAGTGTATTGCGAAAGCCCTTCTTGGAACGCCAAGAAGGGCTTTTGAATTTTATACGGTACAAGTATAGAACAATTTCTAACTCTTAATATCCCCGGCCTCGCCCGAGGCGAAGCCGAAGGCGGGTGAAAATCTAAACAATGCAAACTTGTCTTTGCGAGTGGCGCTGTAAGCGCCGCGATGACATATTCGAGTTTAGTATTTCGAGCGATGTTTCGACTCGTTGAGACTTCGCTATTCGAATTTGTCCCAAGCCTGTGTAGTTCTTTAAATCTTAGGGTGGTTAAACCGGCCGCGTAGCGGCCGAATGACTTTAGCCGTGCCTTTCAAGGCACGGGTCCGGCGGCGGAAATCTCTTCCGTCCCGACGCTGTCGGGACGATTGAACCACACCCGCGGGATAGAAATTATGGTTTATACTTACACTTCACTCCACTATTGCATCGTCGAGCGTTATTTATGGAACTGAATTTTCTAGTGTGCCGGTAGAACGCCAGGATCGCCGGGATCAATCATCGCTGACGCGACGGGGGGCCTGTGGCGGGCCCATGCGATCTGTGCCCTAAAGGACACGGCTAAAGTCAACGGGCCGCTACGCGGCCGGTTCATACAGCCTTTGGGTCGTCGTCCTAATCTGGGTAAGGACAAGGCGGACGAGTGGGGCAATTTTGTGGCGGACCAGCGAACCTGTTCCCGATGGTTTACCGCGATTTATTGAGAGCCTACAACTTTTACCGGGTTGATTCCGGCTCGTCCGGGTTCGGAATTAGAGATTCAAATTTTATTCTATGACTTACGAGCAATTCACACACTATGCGCAATCGTATAACGTCGTTCCTGTCAGCAGCACGTTGTTCGCCGATAGGCTGACGCCGGTCTCAGCCTATCTGCGCCTGCGCGCCGAGGGGACAAGCGCGTTCCTGTTTGAAAGCGTCGAAGGCGGCGAACGCTACGCCCGGTATTCATTCATCGGACGCAATCCTCTTCTTACACTAAAATGCAAAGGCAACCAAACGACGATCGAAGACCAGGCCGCGTCAATCACAACCGAAGAAAACTTCTTCGATCTCATTGAGCGCACGATCAAACAATACCGACAAGCTCCGCTTGAACATCTGCCGCGCTTCGCCGGCGGTCTCGTCGGCTTCATCGGCTACGATGCCATACGCTTCGTCGAGAACATCCCCGACTCGACACGCGATGCGCTACAGACATTCGACAGCATCCTCTCCCTCTTCACCTCCATCGTCGTGTTCGATCACTTTACGCATCGGATCCGTATTATCGTCAACGTCATCATCGACGAGACCGCACCGCTCGAAGAAAAATATCATCAGGCGGTTGCGAAGCTCGATTACCTCGAATCGTTATTGAAACAGCGCGACGCAGAACCCGCCGCGTTTGCGTGTGCGGTCGATGCGTTGGAAGCGGAAATCTCCCAGCCGCAATTCGAGTCGATGGTTCTCCAGGCAAAGCAGCACATTCACGAAGGGGATATTTTTCAAGTCGTCCTCTCGCAGAGGTGTTCCGTGCCGTACCATGGCGATACTTTCAATGTGTATCGCGCGCTGCGTGTTGTCAATCCCTCCCCATATTTGTATTTTCTTGAGATGGATGGCTTTACAGTCATCGGCTCGTCACCCGAAATTCTCGTGCGGATGGAAGGCTCGCGCGCCGAAGTGTATCCGATTGCGGGAACGCGTCCCCGCGGCAACAACGACGAGCACGACAGTCAACTAGAAAATGAATTGTTGGCGGACACGAAAGAACGAGCCGAGCACGTCATGCTGATCGACCTTGCACGCAACGATCTTGGACGCGTATGTGAAGTCGGCACTGTCCGCGTTGACCGGCTCATGGACGTCGTACGTTACTCCCATGTCATGCACATGGCCACACGTGTGGTTGGGGATCTCCCGAACAGCGCCACGTGCGTTGATGTGCTGAAGGCGACCTTTCCGGCCGGCACAGTTTCCGGCGCGCCGAAGATTCGCGCCATGGAAATCATCGATGAACTCGAACGAACGCGGCGCGGCATGTACGCCGGCGGAGTCGGGTACATCGATTTTTCCGGCAACATGGATATGTGCATCGCCATCCGCACGATGTTCGCCCACGGTGGCCGAATGTATTTTCAAGCCGGCGCCGGCATCGTCGCCGATTCGCATCCGGAAAAAGAATATCAGGAAACGATCAACAAAGCCCGCGCACTGGTCGAAGCCTTGCGCATGGCGAGCACGCTTCATCAACCTGGTGGACCACGATCATGATCCTCATTATCGATAACTACGACTCGTTCACGCACAACCTCGTGCAGCTTGTGGGGCAGCATACGAAGGACTATCGTGTTGTCCGCAACGACAAGATGGCCGTTTCGGAAATTTCCGAACTGCGGCCGAAAGGAATTCTTATTTCTCCCGGTCCCGGTCGCCCGGAAAATGCGGGAGTTTGTGTCGAGGTCATTACGAAGCTCGGACCGACGATTCCGATACTCGGTGTTTGTCTCGGTCATCAGGCTATCGGTCTTGCTTTCGGTGGAAGCATCGTCCACGCCCCTCAACTCATGCACGGCAAAACGTCTATGATCCATCATCAGAACGGTTCGTTGTATAACGAGGTGTCGAATCCCTTCGAGGCCACACGGTATCATTCGCTCGTGATCTCCCATGAAAATTTTCCCGGTCAGTTGAACAATACGGCGTGGACTGAGGATGGCGTCATCATGGGTGTGCGGCACAAGTCGTATCCGATCGAGGGAATTCAGTTTCATCCCGAATCAATTCTCACCAAAGCCGGTCCGCAGATCATCGCCAATTGGATTCACTCGCTCGAAGGTGTGAAATGAAAGAATTCATCAGAAAAGTGGGAGAAGGTCAAAACCTTTCCCGTGAAGAAGCCGCGTCGGCGATGCGACTTATTATGGAAGGACAGGCCACGGAAGCGCAGATCGCCGGACTTCTTATCGCGCTGAAGATCAAAGGCGAGCAGACCGACGAGCTGTTGGGATTTGTGGAAGTGATGCGGGAAAAATCTCACAAGGCCGTCATCGCAGACGCCGACGCCATCGATATGTGCGGAACCGGGGGAGACTCGTCGGGGACGTTCAACATCTCGACTGCTGCGTCGTTCGTTGTTGC
The DNA here is from genome assembly GCA_016179055.1 of Acidobacteriota bacterium. Taxonomy (GTDB): domain Bacteria; phylum Acidobacteriota; class UBA6911; order JACOSC01; family JACOSC01; genus JACOSC01. Next base: position 5,390 of record JACOSC010000198.1, on the reverse strand, counting down.
GGGCGCCGGCGTCACTGTGGCCAAGCACGGCAATCGCTCGATCTCCAGCGCATGCGGCAGCGCCGATGTGTTGCAAGCGCTTGGGGTCAACATTGAGCTCTCTCCTGAAAAAGTAGTCGACTGCATCAACACGAATGGAATCGGATTTCTCTTTACGTTACTGTTTCATCCGGCGATGAAGTACGCCGCCAAGCCGCGTGCTGAGCTTAGCGTGAAGACCTGTTTCAATATGCTTGGACCGATGACGAATCCTGCCGGCGTGCAGCGACAACTGGTCGGCGCGTACAGCCTGGATGCGGCGATGAAGATCGCATCGGTGTTCAAGCATCTCGCCGTCCGAAAAATTTTCGTTGTTTCCTCTTACGACGGGTTGGATGAAATCTCCCTGCATTCGCCGACAGCGGTCTTTGAAGTGAACGGTGAATCCATCATACGGAAATACGATGTCGAACCGGCCGGTTTTGGAATTCCGCTGACACCAAAGTCTTCAATCCTCGGAGGCACGGCAGATGTGAATGCTTCATTAATAAGGAAGATACTCCAAGGGGAAAAACTTCCGCACCGGAATTATGTTGTCGCCAACAGTGCGTTCGGTTTGCTGGCGTCGGGTAAGGCTCGCTCGATCAGAGAGGGCGTGCAACTGGCGGAAGAGTCGCTCGACTCCGGCAACGCCCTCAGGAAACTCAACGACCTTATTGCATTCGGCAACAAATGAATATTTTACAAAGCATCCTCGAACATACGCGTGTGGAAGTCGGATCGCGCAAAAGTAGGATCAAGGTTTCGTCGCTGATGGAGGCTGAATTCTTTGCGAGAGAAACCTTATCGCTGCGTCAAACGTTGGAGAAGACGAAACCTTTTGCGATCATCGCCGAGATCAAACGCGCTTCGCCATCGGCCGGCAACCTACGGACATCGGTCGATGTTGTTGACATTGCGCGTCAGTATTCCAAACACGGTGCGGCGGCAATTTCTGTCCTTACCGACGAACGGTTCTTTTCGGGGTCGCTCGATGACCTCTGCCGAGTTCGTGCGGGAGTCCAAGCGCCGCTTCTCCGGAAGGATTTCATCTTCGACGAGTACCAGCTCTTTGAGGCGAAAGCCTGTGGCGCCGACGCGGTTTTGCTCATCGCCGGGATTCTCGAAGGGTCTCAGCTTGCGGACCTACACGATGCCGCTAGAGATTTAAGCCTGGAATGCCTTGTCGAATTGTATGAGACCTCCGAGATTGATATACTAGATTTTGACAGAATGAAACTTGTCGGTATCAACAACAGAGATCTCAAGACGTTCCATGTAGATTTCAAGAGATCATTGGAGATGGCCAGGCTCATCCCCGATGGCGTCACTCTTGTCAGTGAAAGTGGCATTACGTCGTCTGGAGATCTCAAGCGCCTGCGATCGGCAGGCATTCGAGCGGCGCTCATCGGCGAGCACTTCATGAAATCGGAGCGACCGGGTTCCGCGTTGCGAACATTGTTGGAAAGTCTCGAGCATGAAACCCAGAGTTAAGATTTGCGGCATAACGAATATAGAAGATGCGCTCTTCTGCGCCCGTCATTCTGCGGACGCGCTCGGATTCATCTTCTACGAAAAAAGCCCGCGTGGCATCACTCCTGCCGAGGCGACCAAGATCATTCAGAAGCTCCCCGTCTCGGTGTTGCCGATCGGAGTGTTCGTCAACGAGCCGCGCGCGATCATCAATCGTATCATCGACAAGACCCGCATCCGTATCATCCAACTCAGCGGCGATGAGACAACTGAAGATTGTTCACGATACGACGTGAAAGTGTGGAAAGCGTTTCGCTTCACCAATCTCGCAGAGGTCGAAGACATTTGTCGCTACACGACCATCTCGGCGGCACTTCTCGACGGCGGAAGCGGAAAAGTGTACGGCGGTTCGGGCGCACTCGCCGATTTCAAGGTTGCGCGAAAGATGAAGTCATACCATCCGCTGGTTCTGGCCGGCGGGTTGAATCCCGACAATGTTGTCGAAGCGATTAACGCAGTGGGTCCTTCCTGGATCGATGTCAACAGCGGAGTTGAATCATCTCCGGGAAAAAAGGATCATGAAAAAATAAAGTTGCTGTTTGAACGACTCCATGAAACAGTACTCAGTACATAGTACAGAATTCAGTAAGGGGTAAAACATATGTTGATCGTGATGAAGTTAGAGGCGCCCCGCGAGGATGTCGAGCGGGTGAAGAACAAGATCCGTAGTCTTAGTTATGTGCCGCATGAAATTCCCGGCGCTCAGCGCCTGGCCATCGGCATCACCGGAAATAAGAACCGTCCCGACGCGGAACAATTCCTTAATCTTCCCGGGGTCATCGAAGCCATTCCCATCTCGAAACCTTTTAAATTAGTCAGCAGGGATGTGAAGCCGAACGACACGATCGTGCGCGTCAATGGCGAAGCGATCGGCGGACGAGAACTTGCCCTCATCGCCGGGCCCTGTTCCGTCGAGAGTCGTCAGCAGATTATCGACCTTGCCTTCACGCTCAAAGAAATGGGGATTAAGTTTCTCAGAGGGGGCGCCTACAAACCGCGCACGTCGCCCTATTCTTTTCAAGGTCACAAAGAGGAAGCGCTTCAATATCTGAAAGAAGTGAAGGAAGCAACGGGACTGCGTATCGTCACGGAAGTCAAAGACACCGAGACGCTGCCGATGGTCGCCGAATGCGCGGACGTGCTGCAAGTCGGCGCGCGCAATATGCAAAACTACTCTTTGCTCGAAGCGCTTGGCTCGCTACGAAAGCCGGTGTTGCTCAAGCGCGGCCTCTCGGCGACGATCGAAGAACTGCTGATGGCGGCGGAGTACATACTACACGGCGGCAATTACGAGGTCATTCTTTGTGAACGCGGTATTCGTACGTTCGAAACCGCCACCCGAAACACGCTCGATCTGAATGCCATCCCGATCGTCAAGAAACTTTCGCACCTTCCCCTCATCGTCGATCCCAGCCATGGCATCGGAGTATGGGACGGCGTCGCCGCGATGTCGCTCGCCGCGATCGCCGCCGGGGCCGACGGTTTGATCATCGAGGTTCATGAAGAACCGGCAATGGCCTTATCCGACGGCTACCAATCTTTGAAGCCATCGAAAATGAAAAGGCTGCTTGAGAAGCTCTATCAACTCGCGCCCATCGTGGACCGGAGTCTTACACGCTCGCCGCAAACAAGCGAGGCGCTTCGATGAAGCGTATGGCTGAAGCCCTCCCCGACCAGAAAGGTCACTTCGGAACCTACGGCGGCAGATTTGTGCCTGAAACATTGATCCCCGCCCTTCAAGACCTTGAGCGCGCCTACAGTGCGGTGAAGAATGATTCCTCGTTTCAAAAAGAACTCAGTATGCTACTGAAGGATTACGTCGGCCGCCCCACGCCGCTCTATTTCGCTAAACAATTAACAAACCACTACGGGGAAGGGAAGATCTATTTCAAGCGCGAGGACCTGTGCCACACCGGAGCGCACAAGATCAACAACACGGTTGGACAAATCTTGCTCGCTAGGCAACTTGGCAAGCAGAGAATCATTGCCGAGACCGGCGCGGGCCAGCATGGCGTTGCCACCGCGACCGTCGCCGCGATGATGGGACTGCGATGCGCCGTCTATATGGGAACGGAGGACATGACACGGCAAGAAATCAACGTTGCCCGCATGAGACTGTTGGGCGCTGAGGTCATTCCCGTCACATCGGGAACGAAGACGTTGAAGGATGCCACGAACGAAGCCCTTCGAGATTGGGTCACGAACGTCCGCGAAACGTTTTATGTTATCGGTTCCGTCGTGGGGCCCCATCCCTATCCGATGATTGTCAGAGATTTCCAGTCGATCATCGGCAGAGAAACGAAAGCGCAAATGATGCAACGGGAAGGACGCTTCCCCGATTATCTGGTTGCGTGCGTCGGCGGCGGCAGCAATTCCATCGGACTCTTTTATGATTTCCTCGAGGATGACGTAAAGATGATCGGCGTCGAAGCCGCAGGCCTGGGTGTGGAGACGAGCTATCATGCGGCGACGCTGACAGCCGGGACACCGGGCATTTTGCACGGCTCGTACAGTTATGTTCTTCAGGACAACGCTGGACAAATCTTGCCGGCACATTCGATCTCCGCCGGACTTGACTATCCGGGCGTCGGTCCCGAGCATAGCTATTTGAAAGACCGCGGACGCGTTACCTACGTCTCCGTCACTGACGATGAGGCTCTTGAAGCGGGATTGATGATGACGCGGATCGAAGGCATCCTCCCTGCTCTTGAATCGTCTCACGCGATCGCTTATCTACGGTACTTGATGCCGAAGTCGAGCGTAAAGGATATCATCGTTGTTAACTTATCCGGCAGGGGGGAGAAGGATCTGACGGCGATTACAAAGGCATTCAATCAATCGAGGACTTCGGAACGACTACTATGAACAGATTGGTCGCGCGTCTCTCCGCCCTTCGTGCCGAGCGCAGGAAAGCGCTCTCACTATTTGTCACCGCAGGATATTCTATTGCGGAGGAGACTGTGCCGCTTGTCATCGAGCTGGTAACTTCCGGCGCCGACGTTATAGAACTGGGCATTCCGTTCTCCGATCCGATCGCCGATGGACCGACCATCCAGGCGAGCTCTGAAGTGGCTCTGCGCAACGGCATCACGCTCGAACGAACGCTTGAGATGGTGAAACAGATCCGCGAGCGATGCGACATTCCACTCGTGCTGATGGGCTACGCCAATCCAATTTTCAAATTTGGATTGGCAGAGTTTCTGGACGCATGTAAACACGTCGGCGCCGATGGAACGATCATTGCAGATCTTCCATTGGAAGAGAGCGACGAATATAGAATGCATGCCACGAAACGTGACATCGCCTCCATCTTCCTCGTCGCGCCGACGACCACCGATGAACGACTTGAACAGATCGACCGCGCATCGACAGGCTTTTTGTACTGTATTTCCGTCACGGGAGTGACGGGAGGACGAAAAGCCCTCGCCGCGCAAGCGGAGTCTTTCCTGATACGGGCGAGGAAGCATGTGAAGAGCAATCCGCTTCTCGCCGGGTTCGGGATTGCTACGCCCAACGATGCACGCCGCGTCGCCATGCACTGCGACGGCATCATCATAGGCAGCGCTTTGATCGAGTTGCTCGGCCTTCCGCATAATTCCCATCGGCTGGAACAGGCCTCTGCCTTCGTCCGCGCAATTCGCACAGCTCTTGATTCATAGCAGAAGAATTCTTTCATGAGAGCAGAGTCCATCTCAAAAGGGTGTGATTTCGGTACGATGTAAGCTCCGTAGGAGTCCCCCAGCGTGTCCTAACGGCATGCAGATGCCAAAGAGAAACTGCGGAAGTTTCTGAGGCGGGGCATGTGGTCGTCCATCTGGTCCACATGGCGCCCCTACGGG
>JACOSC010000197.1 GCA_016179055.1 Acidobacteriota bacterium | reverse complement strand
GCCGCCCTCCCGCTCATGGTCGACGGCCGCCGGCGCCGTGCCACTTCCCGGCGCCCGGGGCGGACGCCGGGCCGCCGCCACGCGGCCGTGCGGGCTTTCCCCCGCCGGCTTCGCCGGCCGGCCCCGCCGCGCGTGCGTCTTGGACGACTGATTTTCGTTTACGTCATAATCGGTACCCGACATAATTGTCTCCTTGATTGTTTAAGATGGTTTACCATGCGAACCAGTGTGGGGTGCCGGCAAGGCTCTTGGATTTCTCGTTGCTGGAGTATAGTATGATTGAGGCCGATGCTTTGATAGCTAATACGTTATCAGAATCAGGCGTTGCTCCCTCGCTGATTATCACAGTAACGAACTTGGTTGGGATTAATTCATCGTACGAATGCTTTCATCGTCAGATGAGACCCGCCGTGAAAGAGGGCAACATAGATATTAGCAAAGCGGTCTCTAAATAGCAACAGAAATTCGGACCGGATGTCTAAAAGTTGATTTATGAAATACGCGTAGCTATTTTCCCATCGCCGGCACTAGGGGATGGGAGATTGGTGCAAAACGTAGAAAATCGACAGGATTTCAAACTAGTGGATTTTAGTCCAAAGGGTCTCTATACTAAAATCGCACGAGCGGCGCGGCGCCGGAAACCGGTGAGGCGCCGAAAGTCGCCGAGTGGCTTACCAGGGCGGGCGTACCTTAACTATGATGATTGAAGTTCAAGAGGTCACCAAGATATTTAAAGCCGGCGAGAAGGCGCTCGACGGCGTCAGTTTGCAAGTGGCAGAAGGCCGGACCCTTTGCCTCATCGGAACCAGCGGTTGCGGCAAAACCACCTTGCTGAAATTGCTCAACCGGCTGGTCGAGCCTTCCAGCGGCCGAATATTCATTGACGGTCAATCGATTACGGACCAAGGCGTCGTCGCCCTGCGCCGCCGCATGGGGTACGTCATGCAAAAAGGCGGTTTGTTCCCCCACATGACGGTGGCCGAGAACGTAGGTCTCATTCCTCGCCTGGCGGGCTGGTCGACGGAACGCATACGAGCCCGGCTGCCCGAGTGGCTGGAGCGCGTCAACCTCGTCCCGACGCGCCATTTTGAAACGCGCTACCCCGCCGAGCTCAGCGGCGGTCAACAGCAGCGCGTAGGCGTGGCGAGAGCATTGGCGATCTCGCCCCCGATTATTCTCATGGATGAGCCGTTCGGCGCGTTGGATCCCATCACGCGTCGACAACTTCAGAGCGAGTTTCTCCGGCTCAAAAATGAACTCAAGAAAACCATTGTGTTCGTCACCCATGACTTGAATGAGGCCTTTCGATTGGGAGATGAGATTGCCATTATGGATCGAGGCAAGATTCTGCAAATCGGCTCTGCGCAATCGATTCAACAAGCGCCGGCCACACCCTTCGTGGCCGAATTCGTGCGCAGCTTTTCGGCATGACGACGAGAGGCAACGGCCTACTTCGCGAACGATGCCGCCTGACACAAAAATGAAAACCTACACGAGAACTTTATTAGTTTTCCGACAATTTATCATTACGGTGGCGCGATGCGGAATCCTCTTGGGTCTGATCGGCGGGCTTGCGACGGGCAGCGGGTTAGGGAAGACTGGCGAGAGCGGCCGCATTATTGTTGGGGCCAAACCATTTCCCGAAGGCCATCTGCTGGCCGAAATCATGGCGTCCTTAATTGAGCGGCAAACGAATCTGCGTGTGATTCGCCGCTTCGAATTGGGCGGCACCAGCCTATGCTTCGCCGCCCTGCAAGCCGGTGAAATTGATCTTTATCCGGAGTACACCGGCACCGGTTTGATCGCGATTCTCAAAGAGTCCGCCACGCAAGATCCCGAGGCAACTTATCAACACGTAAAGCAGGCCTTTCTCACGCGCTACCAACTAAGATGGCTGGACCCCTTCGGGTTTAATAACACGTATGCTTTGGCCGTACGCGCCGATGATCCCGATACGGAACGCCTTAACAATATTTCCGATCTGCACACGACGAGTACTTTGCGCGCCGGGTTTACGCGCGAATTCCTGCAGCGCGAAGACGGGTACCCCGGCCTCCGCCGGCACTATGGATTACATTTTCCGTCGGTGCAAGGCCTCGAACATGGGCTGGCCTATAAGGCCATTCAGCAAAAACAGATCGACATACTAGATGCCTACTCCACGGATGGCAAGCTCGACGTCTATCATCTGAAGCTTCTCAACGACGATCAAAAGTTTTTTCCACCGTACTACGCCGCTCCGCTGGTTCGGGAGGCGACGCTCCAGCGCTATCCGGAATTCCGCGCGCCGCTGGGCTCCTTAAAAGGGACGATCTCCGAGGCTACGATGCGAAGCTTGAATTATCAAGTCGAGCAGGCCCACCGGCCCTTTGAGTCAGTGGCGCAAGAGTTCTTACAAAACTCGGGCTTGATTGGCGGCGCCGCCACTGACGCCTCGCCACGGTCCACGTCGTTCCCAAAATTTCTCTGGGAGCGGCGGCAGCAAACGCTCCGACTGACGCTTAGGCATTTGCAATTGACCGGTCTATCGGCGCTGCTGGCCACCCTCATCGGAATTCCCATCGGTGTAGCCATCAGTCGCAGCCGGCGTTGGGCAGGCCCGACGCTATCAGGCATGGGAATTCTACAAACCATTCCCAGTTTGGCCTTGCTGGGTTTCCTAATTCCGTTTCTTGGAATCGGACTCAAGCCGGCGTTGGCGGCGCTCTTTCTATATGCGCTGTTGCCGATCATTCAAAATACGTATGCCGGGATTCGCAGTATCGACCCCAGCCTGATCGAGGCCGGACAGGGTATCGGCATGACGGCCAGTCAGATTCTGTGGCGGGTCGAGTTGCCGATGGCAACCCGCTTTATACTGGCCGGTGTACGTACCGCTACGGTAATTAATATCGGCACGGCTACGCTAGCCGCCTTCATCGGAGCCGGCGGACTTGGCGAACCCATTTTTACCGGGCTTTCGCTTAACGACCACTTTCTGATTTTGGCCGGGGCCGTTCCGGCCGCCGCCCTCGCCGTGATCGCGGATCTTTTCCTACACAGATTTGAGCGGTGGATGACTCCCAAAGGACTGCGCTTATCTCGCTAGGCGCCTAATTGCGCGGCGGCCGGCGGCTGATCGTTCAAGAGCAGATCTCAAAACCTAACCTCGTTAGAATTTCTCCAGGCTATTTTTCAGCAGCTCGTTGACCTTCTGCGGGTTGGCTTGCCCTTTGGTTCGCTTCATGACCTCGCCGACGAAAAAGCCAAAGAGTTTGCTTTTCCCGGCGCGAAAACTTTCCACTTGAGCGGGATGGGCGCCGACAATCTCCTCGATCACTCGACTCAGCTCGCCTTCATCGCTAATTTGCGACACGCCCTTCCGGCAAAGGATAACGGGCGCCGTGGCCCCGGTACTGAACATTTCCGGGAACAGGCTCTTGGCGATCTTGCCGCTGATCTCTCCAGTGTCGATCAAGCGGATCAGTTCGCCGAGACGCGGCGGCGTCACCGAGCACTCGGCGATAGTCTTGCCGGCATTTTTAAGCTCGGACGTGAGTTCCGTGATCATCCAGTTGGCCGCGGCCTTGGCGTTGCGGCACTCGGCGACCGTGGCTTCGTAATAATCCGCCCAGTCGGGCGAGGCTGATAATAGGGTCGCATCCCCTTCGCCAAGACCGTACTCGGACACAAAACGAGCGTACTTGGTGTCCGGCAACTCGGGCATCGACGACTGGACTTCTGCAAGCCAGGCCTCGTTGATTTCCAGCGGGCGCAAATCCGGCTCGGGAAAGTAGCGGTAATCGTGGGCTTCCTCTTTGCTGCGCATGGCGAAGGTGCTGCTCCGCTCTTCATCCCACAGGCGCGTCTCCTGCGTAAGCGTTCCCCCTTCGGAAATCACCTTGATCTGCCGTTGGATCTCGTAATCAATCGCTTTCTGCAGAAAGCGCAGAGAGTTCAAATTCTTGACTTCAATTTTTGTGCCGAGCTTGTCGGCGCCGCGTGGACGCACGGAGACGTTGGCATCGCAACGCATGCTGCCTTCTTCGAGATTGCCGTCGCACACTCCCAGGTAAATGACGGTCTTGCGCAGATGGGACATATAATCATAGGCTTCCTGTGAAGAGCGAAAATCCGGTTCGCTGACAATTTCCAGCAGCGGCACGCCGCTGCGATTAAAATCAACCCAACTGCGCCCTGACCCATCATGGCTACCATCATGTATCAGCTTACCGGCATCTTCTTCCATGTGCACACGGTCAATTCGAAACGTCTTGCGTTTTCGGTTAACAATGTTGCCGACCTCCGATCGCTCGCCGGTCCGCACTTCAATACGCCCCGCTTGAGCCAACGGCTGCTCGTACATGGAGATTTGGTAACCCTTAGGCAGGTCGGGATAGAAATAATTCTTGCGGGCAAAAATGGATTGCGGATTTATACGGCAGCCCAGAGCCAGCCCGGCTCGTATAGCCATAGTGACAGCCTCTCGATTAAGCACTGGCAAGGCGCCGGGCAGCCCTAAGCAAACCGGACACACGTTGGTGTTGGCTGGCCCGCCGAACGTGGTGCTGCATCCGCAAAAAATCTTGGACTTCGTGAGCAATTGCACATGGACTTCCAGTCCGATAACAGCTTCGTAATCCATTTTGCCCTCATATATCAGCCGGTCGCCGGGACCGACTCGGTGTTGATTTCATCATAAGTGACTTATGAGAAAAAGAAACACTGTAGCATAGCCTCACTGGCGAAGCAACCGCCCGTAGCGACTCATGTAAAATGTTACCCAAGATGTTGCTACTCGCACCCCAAACAAAGGCTGTCTTCCATGGGAGATTGCGCGCCCAACGATTTGATCGATGTTATTTGGGCGCCACACTCTGCGCGATAAGCGGGTTATTGCCAGATGCGTTTTAAATCTAAAATGAATCCAGCGAGCACTGGATCACCGGAAATGATCTTGGGCTTTACTAGACAAGTGACTTCGGCGGAGGGTTGGTAAATATAGACTTTCTTCTCGGCGGGGTCGATCAACCAGCCAAGTACGGCGCCGTTGGCCATGTACTCCTGCATCTTAGTTTTGAGGGTGTCGATGTCATCGGACCGCGACCGAAGCTCCACGACAAAGTCTGGGCATAGCGGCGGGAACTCCTCCTTATCTTCTTCCTTCAGCGCCGCCCATCGGGAATGCCTGACCCAAGCAAGATCGGGCGAGCGCCTTGCCCCGTTAGGCAGTGTGAATCCCGTGGACGAGTCAAAGCCGACGCCGGTGCCCGTGGATTCGACCCAAGCAAAAAAGAGCCCGGCTAGCATGAAATTGCGTCTTCCAGTCTGCCCGCCGGTTGGCGTCGTGATGATTAAATCTCCTTCACGCGTCCGTTCCATACGCAGCTCCGGATTCAATTGACAAAACTCAAAGAATTCACGGTCGTTCATCCTTTGCAAAATGGGCTGCAAGTGGAGGACGAGGGGTTGCGTATCGACTCGGAGTAACTCTTTGCTCATGATTTTACACCTTTACATGTTACTTGTTTGACAGTCTATCACAGGCTTACAATCTCACACAAGGGCAAGGATCGACGCCTATAATATGTCGCCCAAATCGACTCGGCGCTGCCGGCCCGAACGGCCTTTGATCAGGGCATGCGGCTTAATCCCCATCGTTCACTTGGCGGTCAGCCCGCCATCAACGAAAAGGGTAGCGCCGGTAATCCACTGCGATTCATCGGAGGCCAAAAAAAGCGCGGCGTAGGCCACGTCTTCCGGCGTGCCTAATCGCCGCAAGGGATAACCGCCCGCCAGCTCGCGTGCGCGGGCCTCACGATCGGGGTAGCCCTTAAACAGATCAGGATTAAGATCCGTGGGGATTAGCGCCGGACATATGGCATTGACGCGCAAATTGTCCGGTCCGTAGCGCACCGCCATGGACTTGGTCAACCCGATCACGCCGGCCTTGGCGGCGGCATAAATCGCGGTGGCGCCGGCCTGACCTCCGTGCCAGCCCAGGTATGAAGAAATGTTGACGATGCGTCCCGCTCCGCTGGCCAACAAGGCCGGTAGGGCATGCTTGCAGCAATAAAATGTCCCGCGCAAAATGGGATTAACCAGCCGGTCCCAATCGTCCGTTGTGGCACTGGGGATATCAATGCGATGAATGGCGCCGGCATTATTAATTAGAATATCGAGGCGACCGAAACGCGCCAGCGCGGCCGCTACCATTTGACGGACCGACGCTTCCGATTGCACATCCGTGGGCGCCGCCAGCGCCTCCGTTAGCGCTTGCAGCCGCGCCACGGCCACCGCGCACGCATCGGCTCGCCGCCCAGCCACCACCAGCCGGGCGCCCTGCCGAGCAAAGAGTTGGGCCGTGCTGTAACCAATCCCAGTAGCCCCTCCCGTAATAATGACCACTTTGTCTTGCAAATTGAAAATACTCATGCCGATGACGATCTCCAATGAAAATACCTGGGAGCGCCCCGACTACCGTCGGGGCGCTCCCAGAGGTGCCGTTGCCATTTTCATACATCTTGGTGCGCCCACAGGGCGCATGCGCAACACCCCTGAAAATAACTCCAGCACAACAGTGCCGGCCTCGGTAGCCACGCGGTGAGACCCGTCCCGACCACCCGCCCGCTATCACAGGCGGTTCTGTTTTTCATTCTGCGCGGCGCCTTGCAAAGGGCCATGAGCCACTCCTAATGTTATAGATTCAGTAACGTACTCCGCAGCCTTTCACATGCTACATATCTTATCATCCGATAGTCGCAACTAGGGGAAAAATTTCTGGTGCAAGGAAAAAAATCTGGACCGAAACAAAAGGCGGTAATCGACCCTTTCAAGGTCGAATCTAAGTCGGTGGACGCAAACCAGGCGTTCCGCTTCGCTCCACCACCGCAGCATCGAGGGTTATTTATGGGACTGGATTTTCTAGGGTGCCGATAGAAAGCCATGATCGGCGGACTCAATCGTCGCTGACGCGACGGGGGCTGCGGAGGGCCCATGCGACCCGTGCCCTAAAGGACACGGCTAAAGTCATTAGGCCGCTACGCGGCCCGCTTATCCAGCCTTCGAGTCAGTCGCCACCATCTGGGTGAGGACATGGTGTACGAGTGGGGCTATGAAGTGGCAGACCTGCGGATCGGCCTCGGCTGGGTTACCGCGATTTAAGAGCCTACAACTATTACCTGTGTAACCGTTCACGGGAGTCAGATGTCGGGGATCAGGCGATATTGCTTGGATTTCTTTTCCAAAGACTTCCGCAATCCGTTAAGCATCCGCCTCACTACCCAATTTCTAAATCACGATAATTCCTAACAGTCATCGGTATCACCGGGACCTTGGTCCCTGATCCCTAACCCCCGATCCCCGTGAACAGTTACTAACCTGTTTGGTTCCGGCTCGTCCGGATTAGGTCAACTTACCGGAATAGCCTCTCGCTCATGTTGAGATACAAATTTCATAATCATTCGTCGGCAGCCCTCCGACAAGCGCGTAAACTCAATGCCCACATCCCTGCCTTTATGCCATCTGACAAAGCCCTCAAAAGACACCGTTCCGATTTCGGGCAGATGCAGAACGCCTTCGCTAATCCGTTGTCCGGCGTACACTATTACGGGGGCTGCCAATCGAACGCCTAATCCGGTCGCACTGAGGTTATTTAGGGAGGATGGCGGCATACTTGGCGCCAGCCCTGCGAGTTTGAAGGTGACTCGCGCTTGGTGCATAATGGAAACTCTTACGCGTAGCGCATGACGTTTATTGTCTTTTTTCTTCCACCACCACATGACGACTCCGATAAAGTCCTATCTTCCTCCCCATACATGGGAAGCCGCGGGTTTTCCTATAAACTTCCCATAAAGATTGCTCAGCCCGGTTAATATATCGACATAAACCAAAAAAACTTAACTAATCAGGCAATGCGTCTCAGCCCCGTAGGGGCGGCCTGTTTATAGTAGCGATTCCTAGGGTAGGTCCTAAAGCTCCGTAGGAGCGACCTGTCCGGATGCGTTCGTCGCCGAAATCAACGATACACAGGCCGCCCCTACGGGGCTTGTTCGAACTCACGCATGGATTCTTGCTATAATCAGGCCGCGCCTGTGGAGCTAAAGGCACTGGCTAAGTAGTTACAAATAAATTAAATTCCCATTAGAATCCTGGTAAAATCCTCGACACTTATTTTACCGTTCTTAGACGCAAATATTCTGCGAGGTCCGCTGGATGCCCACGCATCGTTGCCTAGTCTTGGCCGGGCGACCCCTTGATTTGCATTTCCAGACGGATTACCGGCATCGACGGAACCATTATCGAACGCGTGCTCAGCCAGGGCATGTCTCGGCCGCGGCATCTTTTTTTACTAAACAAAGAGACGCGGTTGGCCGAAGTATTCTTATGATAGCCTTTCAAAGTCTTATACATGATACTCCTCACGGAAGGTACGTAATATAGGTATGAAGGGAATGCTGCCCATCCTACGGACGTTTTACTGGTTTGCGAGCTTGATCGCGCTCATGAATGGCGTCCATGGACAATCCTTGGCGGATGTGGCCCGTAAGGAACGGGCGCGGCGTTCCCAAAGAAGCGACGTCGTCAAGGTGCTGACAGAGGCGGATCTCAAAGCAGTTTCTGGGAACGGGGGTCAGGCCCAGCGCGGCTTGGAGCCTTCTGAACTAGATGGGACGAACGCTAAGAACGGGGAAATCAGCGTTCCTTTTACGACGCGGGGAAACTCGATGATTGTATCGGCAGAGATCAACGGAAGAGCTCAAACCCGCATCATTGTTGATACCGGCGCGTCCTTGACCAGCTTGTCACGGGCGTTAGCGGAATCGGTGGGGATACAGGTAAACGACAAGAATATTCAACTACCCGTGCAGACAGCCAATGGGGTGACGATGGCGCCCCTAGTCAAATTAAGTACATTGCGTATCGGCGAAGCCGTGATCAATGATCTCGATGTGATTTTGTTAGACAACTGGACGGATTCCGAGGTAACGGGGCTGCTGGGAATGAATGTCCTTAATCAATTTGCCTGGCAAATTGATACGTCCAAGAACCGACTGCTACTGAAACCAAACCCCAAGCCCCCGAGTAAAGAAACCTACGGCGGCTATGAGAAAGATTGGTGGATCGGGCAATTCCGTTTCTTGCGGCAAGGCTTGGAGCAATGGCAATGCCGTTTAGACAAAACGGCCGGTACCGATGAAGCCGACCAGATCAAAACATCCATGGATAAACTGGAAGCCCAGTTGGATACGCTCACGCGTGCCGCCAACCAAGCCGGCGTTCCCCGCGGCTGGCGACGCTGAGAGTCCGCCAGAGAATTCAGAAATCGTTCTTCGAGGTGGGCGGGTTTGACAATTTTACCCCCGGCTATTTTTTAGAATTAGCCGACAGCTGAAGAATCACGGAATTCTTTTGGTGGCTTCCCCCTCCCAAATATGGTTTAATGAAAGAGGTCACGCCGAGGGACATTTTAAGCGGCAGTGGGGCATTGTGAGCTTGATTTCCTTAAATGATCTAAAAGATCACCTGCAAGATTGTGTATCCATTAACGGGACCTCGTTTACTCTTCGCTCGCGCCGGCTGTTCGTCGAACGGCATCTGGATGATCTGGTATTCGAATCGATTTTTAACGAAGACGCGGCGCTGCGTAAACGAATCCGTCAGCTTATTCATGCTGTTGGTCGGGAGTGTCATATTATTCCCGCGTCGATGCAGCGTTTTTATGAGGCGCGCGCGACCAGTGCCCTCGGCGGTATGACGATTGCGGCTATTGGTCTTCCTACGCTATCTTATGATTTGGCCTGCGCGGTTTTCCGCGCGGCCGGCCGACTTCGAGTCGGCGGCTTCGCCTTTTCCCTCTCTCGAGACGAACTCGAAACCACTGGACAATCGTTTGATGAATTTGCCGCGGTTATAATAGCCGCGGCCTTGCGCGAGCGTTGGCAAGGTCCCGTGTTTCTCTTAGCCAGCCGGCTGCAAGCCGATGCCCGCCATTTTGTCGCGCGGCCGGCCGGCGAGATGAGCGCGCTAAGACAATTGATCGACGACGCCCTACGCGCCGGCTTTTATAATATTGATCTGGACACATCTCCCTTAATCGATAAGGGCTGTTCTACGCTCTCCGAACAACTCTATCGTAATTATGCACAATCGGCCGAACTCACCGCCTATATTCGCCGGGTCGAGCCGCGTGGCGTTACCGTGTCGGTCGGCGCTACCCTGGGCGCCGCCGGCGATCGCAACAGTACCGAGGAAGATCTTAATAGTTTCATGGCCGGTTACAACAAAGCGCTGGCCGCCGGCCGCTACGGCGCCAAGGGCCTATGTAAGATCGTCGTACAAACCTGTAAGCAGGCCTATGGAGTTCCTCTGCCCGATGGTCAGATTGTCTCTCTGTCGCTTGATATGAATTTGCTGCGACGGCTTTCGTATAGGGCGCGCGCCGACTTTGGCCTGGCCGGGGCCGTGCAGCAAGTCTCGGCCGATTGGCCCCTGGACATCTATGATCGCTTTGTGAATACCGATACCGCGGAAATCCACTTATCGGACGTGGTGCAGGATATCGTCTTGGAAGGTCTCCATCTCCATTCTTCGCTACACGCGGAAATGGATCGGTTTCTCAAGCGCGAATGCGCCAACCAATGGAGTGACGGGATGACCGAGGCCGCTTTTCTCCATCGTATGCGCGGGCGCGCCTGGAAAGCCTTCAAGCAGCCGTTGTGGGAGCTTTCCCGTGCGCCGCGCTTGGAGATCTCGGCGCTGTTGGAATCCCGTATCCAAATCATCTTTGAAAAACTAGGACTGAGCAATACACGAGAACTCGTGGCCAAAACTCTGGAGCCATAAAAAGGCCATCCGCATTTTAAGCCCAACTCGCAAATCCGGCAAATGGGTTTTGCATGCTTCTAATAATCCGACCCACCAAGCGCCATGCTTCGGCCGAGTTGGGGTTGCTCAGAAACGGGTGTTATATCGAACGTAGAGGCTTCGACCGGGCGCATCCAAACCCCAGCTTATTCCGCGATAGTTCCGGTCGCCGAGGTTCTCCAAATCCACCAGAACTTCATGTCGTTCGCCTAGGCGAATTCCGCCCCGCACATTGAATGTAATATAACCGGGAATTGCGGTGAAGAGCGGCGCCGACGCCACCCCTACGCCGAGCACGCGATTCTGCACTTGCGCCAAGGTCTCACCCGTGGCCAGCAGCACACCTCCCGGCCCGATCAGGCCGCGCGCGCCGGCGCCGTTCAGGAAAAAATTGCTGATTTGGCCGCGGGCTCGCGTGGCGCCCACGCGCCGGTCTTCTAAGTCAAGGCTTGATAGGCGATCCTGACGGGCGGCCAAGTGAACATAGGGTTCCACCCAAAACTGGCGGGCCGGCGAATAGCGAATCTTCAAGTAGCCGTTCGCCGCCGGAGTTCCACCTTCGATATTAGGGGGCAAGCCGGTGCGCGCATCGCGCGCGTGCAGGTAAGTCCACAAGCTTCCTATCGTCCAACAGTTTCGCACTTTAACGTCCAGGGTATGCTCGAATCCGTATAGGCGGGCGTTGTCATAATTCGTACGCACCAGTACCGGGCTGGTGGCCGCGGCGACAAAGACCGTCCCGTTCGGATTTTGGCTGACAATCGTTTGATCGCCCAGCGACCGCCCGATCGCCCCGATCGGCAGTATCAGCGCCTGTTTGGTAATATTATCGTGGAGGTTATTCACGAAGAACGTAAAATCCGTGTCCACCTGCCGGTTGCGGTAGCGTGTGCCGAAGTCATAGGTGAGACTGGTTTCCGGTTTGACCTGGGTGACCAGCCGGCCGGTGGAAATCGCGTTGCGATCGGCCGTCGATCCGACAGTGGCGCCGAGACCGGCAACATCCGGCGCGGCCACTTCAAAGCCATTGCCGGTCAGACCTAGCGTGCCTAGGTCCGATATGTGCGGAGCGCGAAATCCCCGGCTGAGGCTGGCCAGCAAACTGAAACCTTCTACTGGAGTAAACACGGCGCCGGCGCGGAAGGTGACGCTGTTGGCGCGCAAAGAGTCGTCGGGCCACAACCGCTTCCCGCCGATGATAGGGCTATCCAGGGCGCGAGACGCATAGGAGGCCGCACTGTAACGCAGGTTTCCCATTACGCGTAGCTTGCCTGGGATGACATTGACTATATCCTGTAGATAAACGCCGCCGCTTTGATAGAGCGCGTTGTCGGGCACGCGCCCCCGGCGCAACGCCACGGCGCCCGCCACCGGATTAAAGCTGTACGAGGGCGAGTTTACGCGCTCGTGGTAGTACTCGCCGCCTAACACTACGCCGTTGCGCAGACCCCAATTCTTACTGGCAAAGGCTTGCGCGCCGTGCGCGCCGGTACGCTCGGGCTCGTGAGTGATCGCCGCGCGCGGGTTGCCGTTGCCTCCTTGATTGACGCGTTCTTCGCGCTGGGCGTTGAACGAGTATACGACCGACAGATTATCAAGCCAGCCGAGCTTGAGTTGATCGAAGCGTATATAGAAAAGGTCGAGCATAAAATTGCGCAAATCGGCGATCAAATTGCCGTCGCCGCCGAGCAGTTGATCGTAGCGTTTGGCCCCGTCTTGTTGACTGCGGGCGTAATGGGCAATGATTTGCGACCCCGGCGCCGGCGACCAATTCATTTTAAGGAGTCCGCCGTACTGTGAAAAACCGGTGTCCGGCAGTCGGGTTTTTCCGATTACGTCCGAGGGCAACCCCAGGAAGCGCGTCACGGCGGCATGCGAATCGATTCCTTGTCCAGTCCGCAGCGTATTGACGCGATGACCGGTAAAGTTAGCGAGCACACCAAAATTGCGCATGGCATAGGAAGCCGCCACGTTAGAGCCGAAGCCGGCGTCGGCGCTGTTGAAGAACGTGCCCCACTTGCCGTGCAGAGTGGCGCCGCCGGTGGAAAAAGTGGCGACGCGCTCCAAGAACTGTATGCTGCCGCCCAGCGCATCGCTGCCATACTGCGCGCTATTGGGTCCGCGCAGTATTTCGACCGCCTGCAGATTGGACGCATCCAAGAGGTTTAAAAATGTGCTGATGCCGCCGCGCATGGCCGACGTGGAATAACGCACGCCATCAATAAATACATTGACCTTGTTTCCGGTCAGTCCTCGTATGAAGATGCCCGAGATGCTTGGACTGGTCCGCTGGAGAAGAACGCCAACTTCTTCATTGGCCACCTGGGCGGTGACCGACTTGGCCCGCGCCGCGATCGCTTGCTCATTAATGACATTGACTTGCTGGGCGATGGTGTCTTTATCTTCGACCTGGCCAAGATTGGCGGTCACGGTCACCTGATCGCTGATCGTCTGCAGTTCCAGCGTCACCTCTAGGTTTCCCGCATTCATGGGTTGTACGTTAATCGCCATACGTTTTTCGGCAAATCCCGGCGAGGTAATAACCAGTAAGTAGCTACCGCTCGGAATCTTCGCTAACGTAAAGTGACCCTGGTTGTCTGCTTTGGCTGTGCCGATAATAGCTTGCTGCGCGTTTTGTAGAGCCACCTCCGCATTGGCGACGGTCCCGCCGCTCGTGTCCCTAACCGTGCCCGACACGGACGCAGTGTCCCTGGGCTTGCTCAACCCAGTAACTGTTAAACATAAAAAGAGAAAGCATACGACCAACTTATAGACCGTCACGTTGCGCATACCGCCAAATCTCCTGTACCGCGCCTAATCATTTTGTTCGGCGCTTGCCGGTTACTGTCATTTAAGACGATGCCCCATGATTTCTGAGGACAGCCATCGCCCATTTTAATACTTAGCCAGATGTAGCCCATTACCTGAATTTTACACGCGCTATTGGATAGTGCGCCGTGGTTTCAATCCCTTATCCACGCGCATCGGTGCCTGCCGGCTCGTTTACATTCGTGAAAAAACTTACGGTGCTATTGTAATTTACTCCACGAACTATTTCCCGTGCGCATGCGGTCACGGCGTATACCTCGTGTGCAAGACACGAGTCGTGATGCTTTTAAGCGACTGCCCAAGCCCCACGAGAATATTCATGTAGGAACTTCCGTTAAGCGGTCGCATGGCCGAGGCCTTCAAAATAGATCTTACAAAGTCGACCAAAAGGAATCAATACCCATAAGGCTTTCCAGTGAGAACCTAAAGCGGGAATTTTTGCTCAAGGACCGGAAGTTTGAACATAAGAAACGCTCTACCGCCAAAATCCAGCCCCTGGGGGCCAGTTTAGCTACCGACTGAGTGGCTTATGATCGAATCTCAGAAAGAAAATCTATGGTAACGATTAAGCGAGGGGGTCTACGCGTATACGGTACCGGGAGCGGTAGCGACCGGGTCGGCGCCTGGCGGAAGGGGTACGTACCCGGTCGCTACCGCTCTCGGTTCTGTAAAAGCGTGACAAGGGGTGGCTGGCCATTGTGGAGTTGTGGGTGGCGCTTATTGCCAGGTTTCGGCTTGGTCGTCGCTGACATAGACGCCGGCCCCGCCCGTCGCTAGATAGATGCGTCCGGTCGCGCGCGACACCGCAACCTGATTGATGCGTGTGTTGCGCAGGCCCTGGTTCCTGGGCGTCCACGTCAGGCCGCCGTCGACGCTCTTATAGGCGCCGCCAACGTAGGGGTTTCCCGCATAAAGAATGCGCCGGTCTCCGGCATCGATGGCCAGGGTACCCCCCAAAAACGGCGTCGGCAGGCGATTCCAACGCTCCCCGCCATCCTCGCTCTTAAAGAGGCCCTCCGAGTTGGTCATCACATAAAGGGTCCGCGGGTCCTGCTCGTCCAGCGTCAGCGCCCGCGGGTACGTGCTGCTGAGACTGGTGCGATTCCAGGTGAGGCCGCCATCGGTGCTCTTGGACAATCCGCCCCGGTAGCCGCCGGCATACACCACCCGGCTATCGCTCGGGTCCACCCCCAGCACGCCCGGTTGGCCTCCCACCGTGGAACCCAGTACCCAGTTGTCCCCGCCATCGGTGCTTTTGTAAACGTCGGAACTCGTAGGATGGGTACCGCGTACCGCGTACAGAACCCGGCCATCCTGGGGGTCGACGGCCACTCGGCGGATGCTGTCGAGCCCACGATCACTATGGCGCCAGGTGTCGCCGCCGTCGGTGGTTTTCCAAACTCCGCCGTTGGCGCCGTATAGAATATTCGGATCGTCGGGGTCGATGGCCAGAGAGTTGAAGCCGGGAGCCTCCCGCAGCGACCGCAACGGCGACCAGCTTTTCCCGCCGTCGGTGCTGCGGGACCATCCCCACCCCTCAATGTAAATCCAATCGGGAGCGTTAGGCGCCAGGACCATAAAGCTGATGAAAGTACCAACGATGCCGCCGCTGCTGCTGGTCCAGCTTTCTCCGCTATCGGTGCTCTTGACAAGGCCTAGGAGTGTCTCAACATAGAGGGTTCGGGAGTCGGAAGGATGAAGATAAGGAAACTCTGCATAAAAATCCCCGATCTGCCGCCAAGTTTCGCCCCCATCGGTACTCTTGTGCATCCCTGC
>JACOSC010000172.1 GCA_016179055.1 Acidobacteriota bacterium | reverse complement strand
GTCGTTAAAGCTCGCCAACAATCGTGATTGGCCGGTAACACTTGCTCTTTGAAATGTCCAATCTCCAGAGCGCCCCAGAGGGGCGCCGGGACATTAGCCTGGGGCAAGCGGAGCGCCGCCCCAGGTCGGCGAGTCCCCTAGAACACCGGCACCCCGGCAGGGGTGCCGAGAGGTCATCTACTCATTTGATGCTGCATTATCATCTCATCTTCAGCGCTAGGGTCTCTGGTAGGCCAAGCACCTCTCAGCGCCCCTGCCGGGGCGCGTGCGACTTTATGGTTCGCCTGCTTCGCAGGATCGACGCCGGCCCGCTCCAAAATGTCCAAACTCCAGGCTCCTTAGAAACTTCCCCAGTTTCATCGTTGTTCTGCGTGTCGTTTTACGACAAGCTGGGGGACTCCTTAGAAACTTCGTAACCGTTCACGGGTAGTGGATACCCCCAGCTTCCGCTGGGGGCCTCTTGTGTGGTCTCAGTGAACCCCGTGAACAGTTACGAAACTTCCTTAGTTTCATCTTGGTATCTGCTTGTCGTTAGACCAAGCTAGGGGGCTCCTTTTTGAACAGCGCAATTGCATTGCGCCGGCCAGGCGTGTAAAGAAAGCTGGTCGCGCCGGTGTCTTGAGCAAACTTACGAAACCCCTCTAAATTGAATCGGTAATTGTATTCCCCAATACCGGGGTTGGTTAGGAGGTTGGCCAGGCGCCCGAGGAATCTATTGGAGTTGGATGATACGTTTTCCACGGGTTCCGAGATGATGAGACCCCGACGGGCCGCCTTGAGCAATTTATCGAGGATTTCCCTCTGTTGGCTATGGAAATGATAAAAACTCGAACACATAATCACGTAGTCGGCCGGCGGAACCTCCTCGGCAAGCAGGTTGAACAATCGGACATTGATGCCTCGCTTGCGCGCCGCCATGACAAAATGACCGTTGAATTCCAGACCGAGATAATGGTCACGCTTATCTTTTAGGAAATTTCGATAGATTCCGCTCGAGCCGCAGCAGACATCTACAACCGAGGCACCGTCAGGTATCAAATTGGCTACTTCGGCTTCCACTTCTTTGTACGCGCCTCCGTACAAAACTTTCATCAGCAAGTCATAGCCGAACGCGCTCCAGTACGTTGGTGATTTCCCCGTCAGCCCCAGCCCGACCTTTGAACGGAATTGGTGCAACTCGATTAAATACCTCCAGGAATCGGACAGGACGTGCACAGTTGACTGCTTATCCGGTCTTCTAAGAAATAGGACCGGCATCTCACACACCTGTAAATTCTTGAGTGCGGCGCGCGACATAACCTCCGTGTCCCAAAACCATCCATCATATTCGCAGCCCAGCACAACCGCGGTTGTCGTGGCGCGCTTGAAGAATTTGCACCCGGTCTCACTGTCCCGAACGCCCAGGCCAAGCAGAAATTTGCATATCCAGCGGTAGGCGTGCGAAAAAATATGTCGGATAATTCCGCGAGTTTGGCTGAGGAGATAGTGGCGGTAGCCTGTAGCAATGTCATAGCCATGCCGATCCACAAGATTTACCAATGCCGGAATGAAATGCGCCCCGACTTCCAGATCGATGTCGATGAACCCGGTAACGCGCCCGGTAGCGGCGGCGAATCCCGTCTTAAAAGCGCCGCCACGGCCTCTGTTTTTTTCATGAAAAATGTATCGGCATCTTTTGGAGTGGCTGCACAGTTCTATAATCACGGCGCGCGTATTATCTTGGCTACAATCGTCGACAAACACAATTTCATAGTTGTAACGAGTTTGGTCGAGTACCTCCATGACGGCTAAGGCGCTGGCCTTTAGATGGGGAGCCTCATTGTAACAAGGCACCACGAGAGAAAGGTCCATGTCGTTATTAGCGGTTCCTTCCATGGCTTATCCCAAGATTGTTTTCAGACCCTTCACCACATCGGAAGCATCCTCCTCGCTGAGCGCCGCGGAAAATGGAATGGAGAACGTGCGTGCCCCGATGTATTCAACATTGGGCAGGTCCCCTGCCTGATAGCCAAACGTGTCACGGTAATAGGGCTGCAAATGCAGCGCCGTATAGTGGACGCCGCATCCGATACGCAGATCATGCATCCCGCGCAGCACTTCGTCACGGGTTACTTTCGTGCGCCGATCGTCGACCAGGCAGGTGAAGAGGTGTAAGCCATGCCGCATGTTCTCCGGTACCGGCGCTGGAAGAATTAAGGGAAGATCAGCGAGCTCCTTATGATAGAAGTCCCATAGCCGCTGTCGAAGGGGGAACAGCTTCTCGATTCTCGCCAACTGATGAAGGCCCAAGGAGGCGGCCAGATCGGTCAAATTATATTTGAACCCCGGTTCCAGGACTTGGTAGTGGACGTAACCTTGGTCCGAAAAGCGCCGCCAAGCGTCAACGCTCATTCCATGCAGGGCCATCATCTTAATGCGATTAGAACTTCTTTCATCCCGGCTAACCACCATGCCTCCCTCGGCGGTGGTCATGTTCTTGGTCACGTAAAAACTAAAGCAGCCATAGTCGCCGAACGTTCCGCAATGTCGTCCATCATAAGTGGATTCGATGGCATGAGCGCAGTCTTCCACGATGCGAAGGGAGTAGCGCTCGGCCATCTCCAAAATCGGCTTCATGTCACATGGCCGGCCGGCAAAATGAATCGGCAACAGGGCGCGTGTCCGCGGTGTAATCTTCCGCGCAATTTCGGCAGGGTCAATATTCATGGTTCGTCGATCACAATCGGCAAATACCGGTTTCAGACCGGCATGGACAATAGCATTGGCCGAGGCGCAAAAGGTCATGGCCGTAGTAATGACTTCGGCGGCCGGTTCGAGATGAAGCTCTCGCAAGCTTAAGTGCAACGCCGCCGTGCAAGAGTTTACCGCTACGGCTAGCGGTGCCCCGACATATTTACGGAATTCTTCTTCCAAACGTTGGACACGGGGTCCGCTCCCTAGCCAGTGCGAATCGATACAAGCCAAGACCTCAGCCTTCTCTTCTTCACCGATGTAGGGACTGCCGAAAACCAGATAGTTCTCACGCCAAGGACGATAGGATTTCACAGTCATTTATCCTTAAAGTGGTTTCAGTCGACAGATTAGGCTTGCACCGGCGGGCATGCGCTGTCGCTGTTCGCCAACCCAGCGGGCCTCGCAAGAGGTCAGTTTATAAAGGAAACTATTGAGCCAATGCGGCAAGGGTCTTAAGTCGCTATGTTCGGCTTGATGGGGCGAACATAGCTTTTTGAACCAGATAACAGAGGCGATCATCGGCAAGACGCTAAAATTGAAGTAGCTGCAATAGAGCACTTCACAGCCGGCCTGATGGGCGCATTGTATAAGGTCGGTCCTCGTGTAACGGCGCTTGTGGTGACTGATGATGTCCTCGCCACTCCACAACCAGCGGTAGGCCGGAACGGTCAAGACGATCTGCGCTTGTGGGGCGAGAAACTGTTTCATTTGCTGCAAGGCCGCCACGTCGTCGTCGGTGTGTTCCAAAACATCGAGCGCGGTTAGAATGTTGAAGCGGCCATGGTAGGCGCCGTCATCGAATTTTAGATTGATCAGAGGAAAATTGGTTTTCTGGAACTCCGTCAAGCTCTCCTTGGCCACATCTGCCCCGTAGACTATACCGAAATTTGCCAAGAAGTTAAGATTAAACCCAGTCCCGCAGCCAAAATCCAACAGCATTAGAGGTCGCCCTACGGATGATAGGTCCTCAGCGGCCTTGCGTACCTGCGTTAAGAAGAGTTCGCGCCGTGAGAGAAACCACCAATAGTTCGTCTCAAACTCAGCCGTGACTTGATAGCCCTCGCGTTGCATATTCTCCTAGACTGCAACCTATAATTACCAACAATGTCAGTGCTGAAGCTTCTAAGCCGCTCCAAGCAAGAAAATGGATTGGTTCATTGAGTGAATTTGGGGGTGCTGGGCTGACACCTCCTCCTGCCTTGTAGTTTTAAATTCTAACAGACTATTTTTTAAAGTGCCAGATATCCTTGCTGCGAAAACCACAAATGCCCCCGCCTGTTGGGTTCCGGAAAAAACTTTTGGGATTATCGACCACGAAGGCACAAAGACACCAAGATAAAACATAGTTTTTCTTTGTGCCTTCGCGCCTTGGTGGTGAAAATAAGTACCTTGAACTGTCTCCGACAATGGCACCTGGATGGGACTTGGACGCATATCCACGATCACTTAGCCTCTGACAAGATGTAACTGTTCTGAAACGCGTAAATATATTTTTTGCGGCTACCTTCGACGCTTTATTCATGCGGGCATTTGACTTTTTTTAGCACCACAAACTTATTTAATTTCACCGGTTTGGTTCCAGCTTGTTCGGTCAAGCTGCCGTCTGCGTCATCACCATTGACCGGGCTTGTATTCGGTAATCACGCCCGCAATCGCGGACGCAGCTACCGTTAGAGGGCTGGCCAGGTATAGCTGACCGGGGCCGCTGCGTCCCGGGAAATTCCGGTTCTGGGCGCTGATCACCACCTGGGATTTTTCTGTGCTGGCACCTGGTCCTGCATTGATGCAGGCGCCGCAACTCGGCTCAATCGTTTGCGCACCGACTTTGTTAAATATCTCAAGATACCCCATCTTCTCGGCATGCCGCCGCACTTCCTGGGAGCCAAACTGAATATAACAGTGGACACCGGAATGAATCCGCTTGCCTTGCGCAAGGGCCGCTTGGAAGACCTGAGCGTACATGTCCATGTCCTCCTTCTTACCGGCCGTGCAGGAACCGCCATAAGCCATGTCTATTCTAACCTCCCGGCCGAGTTCTGCCACGAAGACACCATTGCCGGGATCGCCCGGCAACGCAACCATAGGTCTTAAGGCTGAAACGTCTATGGTGATAACGTCGGCGTACTCTGCGTCCACGTCGCTGAAGCAACCTTCGCAATAGGTTTCAGCGGCGAGGCGAGACAGGCTCCTTTCGCGCATCAAGTAGGCTACGGTTTTTTCATCCGGCACCACTAGGCCGGTGAAGCCTCCGATTTCCGCGGCCATATTGGTCATCGTGGCGCGCTCATCGATGTCCATGTCGGCGACGGCGTCGCCGGCATATTCGATGATCTTGCCCAGGGCCTTGCCGCTGCGTACATATTCGGAGCGTAGTAGGAGTAAGACAATGTCTTTGGCCGTTACATTGCTCGGTCGCTTACCATTGATGACAAAGCGGACTGTCTCTGGGACTCGCACGCGGACATCTTTGGTCATCCAAGCATTGGCAAGGTCGGTCGTGCCGACACCGAAGGCGACGCATCCGATAGCGCCCGAATGCGGCGTATGGGAATCTGAACCAATAATCAATTGGCCGGGCAAGGCGTAGCTCTCCAACATCATGGCGTGGCAAATGGCTTCGGAGCCTTTGCGCTCCGCGATCTCGCCGTGCAATTTGACGTTTTGGGTCCGTCCCGTCTCTTCCTGACATACTCTCAATTGTGTAGCCAGATCCAACAATCCCAGGGCCCGGCGATCCGGCGGCATCACTTCGTCAAGGAACGTAAGATGATCGCGGAAAAATAGAACCGATTGAGGATCCTTAATCTTGGCCTCGGGACCAAGATATTTATAGAAGAAAGAAATGGCCATGGGTGTGACGTATTCATGACTAAAGCGCAAATCGGTCCGTACAAAACCCGTATCGCCCGGCCGCACGGCGCCAACACCAATCTGATCCTTGGACAAATCCTTCACAAAATGACGAGCAAATATTTTTTCAGCCATGGTCATAGGGCGCCTTGGGGTCGTAATCGCGGGCACTTGGACTTGGCCGCGCAGCCTGGCCAGATTGTAAGGAAACAATCCCCCGTATTCTATAATTTGGCGAGTGATTTTATCTTCACCGCGTGTGAACTCCTCCAGAGGGATTGCCTCTCCACACCGGATCTTCTCAAGCAACCCAAAATTGGTGGAGGTCAGCAAGCCTAAATTTTGACAATTTTGCTTGTAGATTCTTTCAATGCTTTCGGCAATGACCAACTGAATGCCGGCGCACAACTCGGCGTAGGGAGAAGCTTCTCGGCTGGAGCCTTTGCCGCGGCGTTTTCCCGAGACGGATACGACAAATCCTCCGCCGCGCACGTCTCCTTTCTTGATGGGAAAATCCTCACCGGCTTTGAGGCCGACATAAGGAAACTGTCCTAAGGTCTCGTCGTAATAAAAGCAAATATGGGCGGGAGTAATTTCGTCCGTACTGATATCATTACGCAATCGCATTGAGGAGTCCCATACTAAATTCTGGCCAGAGAGTTGTTGCCGAATCATCTCGGGACTCTCGGCAAGAAAGAGAATTCTGCCCTCTAATTTCACGTCATCGTTTGCCACTTTCAAAGTTATCTCCTATCGTGCGTTATTGTTAAGAAATGGTAACTACTCAGCCGCGTAGCGGCTGATTGAATTTAGGCCGGCCTTTCAAGGCCGGTATAGCCGGTCCCGAGCACACCGCCCGTCGCGTAGCGACGGTTGAAACGCACACGGCCGGGATTCAACCGTCGCTACGCGACGGGGCGCTCCGCCGGTCCTTGCCCGCAGGCCCTAAAGGACCTGCCTAAAGTCAGTGGTCCCTACGGGACCATAACGGCTGAGCAGTTACAATAAATGTAAGATGAATGCCTAGTCGATGGGGTGAGCGAGCGTGAACTTTCTCGCTAACGACGCTCGATATTCTTTAGGCCCAACCCGCTCTCCCCGGATTTATCTCCATTGCGTGTGTAAAGTCCTCTTCGCTTAGTCGCCCGGTAAAAGTAATGCAGTCCCGATAGGACTGTAAAGAACAAAGTCAAATAGACAACCACTGAGAAGTAAGGCGTATGGATTTCAAGGTAATTGCCAAGCAAGGCGGCGAGTATCGTGACTAATTGCACAACCGTTGTGGCTTTACCGAATAGAGACGGCGGAAATTGGTTATCCCCAGTGGCCAAGTGTATTATCACGCAACTTATCACGATGATCAGGTCTCGGCTTAGCGTCGTTATGGTTAGCCAAAGCGGTATGGTCGTCGACAAATTTAAGGATGGAAGGGAAAGGACCACAAAAGCCGAGATCAGCAGCATCTTATCGGCAATCGGATCAAGCAGCGCCCCGAGTGTGGTCTGCTGGTGAAAGCGGCGGGCAATCAAGCCATCCAGCCCATCGGTGATGCCGGCTATCAGGAAGATGCTCAGCGCCCATCCGAAATGCCGATAAACAACAGCAAGCACAATTACCGGCACGAACACCATTCGCAGAACTGTCAATTGATTCGCTGGAGTCCATATCATACGCGCTTAGCACTTTACCCATCGCCCGCAAGGGTTATTTTATCAGAAAGATTGAGAAATTGCAGGTCCATCAATAAAAAATGTTGGGCCTCTACGATAATGTCCTATGTGAAACTCATTCGACATAGCGTAACCCGGACGAGCCGGAACCAAACAAGTAAAATTCGTAATTGTTCCACCACCCACGCCTTGGGACACCCAGCCGATACAGAATCGGGAGCGGTAGCGACCGTGTCTATGTGCCATACGGCGCTTACCCGGTCGCTACCGCTCCCGGTTCTGTATCAGTGCAGACCTCCCAGAACAGTTTCTAAAATTCAAAACGTAGGGGGCGCTGGAAAACCTTTCAGTACCCGCATGAATAAAGCGTGGAAGGCTACCTCAAAAAATATTTTGATCGTTTCAGCACAAATTCATGTTGTCAGATACTACGCTTTTTTCCAGACTACGCTGGAAAAAAGAGGTTCTCCTCACGGAGAACAGCTAGCATCATAATTCCTGTCCAGGAAAAAGGGAGAGCTCCGTTCTCACTGTGAAACTCCGGCGATTGCCATCTAAATTGACTGTAACTGTTCAGGGCGGTCGCCGGCTGGTCCCTGAAGGGGACCTTGTTAATAGCCGTGGGTGGCGCCCCGCGCCACCCACGGAAGGCCATCACCCCCGGCCGGACCC
>JACOSC010000171.1 GCA_016179055.1 Acidobacteriota bacterium | reverse complement strand
TTGAGTAGCCCCCGCAGGCGGGCTACTCAATGAAGTGGCTGAATTGATAGAATTTGCGATTTTACGGACAATTTTGCTATTTGCGTTCTTCGACTTACCTAAAAAGTCGCTTCCAGGAGGGTAAGCGACATCGCAAAACTGCGCGCATATGCAATAATGGCCTATTTTTCGATAATTCTGCTCCTCAAATAATGGACAAAGTCGAGCTTAGGTTAACGCCTATGGGCCAAGGGGGTGAGGGGCTTGATCTAGGCTGGATCTTGAAGCTCCCCCGGCTTCCGCCGGGGGGATCCACCACCCGTGAACGGATACAAAAAATTAAAGCAGAGTGAGAGCCGGCTATACGCAGAAGTGTAACCCGGTCCCTATATTTTCTGCCGAACATCCGCGTCTCATCCATTCACTAACGTTTATCAATCTCGATATCAAGCGCTTTGGCAAAACGATTCAAGGCGGTAGCAAAGGCGGCCATTGCCGTAAGCTCAATGATTTGTTGCTGCGTGAAATGATTCTTCAGGAATTTAAAGAAATCTCCGGTGATTTGGGAAGGGTCCTTGGCCACCAACTCCGCGTAGGACATTAGCATTTTCTCATCATCCGTGAAAAGCTCGCTGCGGTCATGAGTGTCTATGGCCTTTATCTGGTCGTCCGTAATCCCGTTTTTCTTAGCTAGATCGGTAAAATGAGCGACGCTATAAGCGTCCTTGTTTACCTTGGATACCTTGAGCAGCAGCAGCGCGCGCAATCGATCGTGCAACGCGCATTCTCCGCCAACCAACGTGCGGTAGGTCACAAGCCATGCACTGAGAAAAGTCGAACTGGGAGCTAAGGTCCTAAATAAGTTGGGAATCATCCCTCCAAAATCTTTTTCGATTACCTCGTATGAGTCCTTGACGGCCGTAGTGGCCGCATCTTTCTGAACAGGCAGATATCTTGGCATTGTTTTAGAATCCTCCCAAATGTCACATCCGATTTCAATTTTTTCATTTCACGCGTCACGGCTAGCCCGGCGCCCGCCATTCATGAATAATGACCCGAGGTTGAGCGGCCTGCGGATTTAGCCCTCGACGTCTTCGGCCAGGTCGTCATCGGTCTTAGTTGCGGAACGCCGCCGCTCTGGAGTTTCCGGGAACAGGTCCGAGATTATATTGTTTGAGAGCAGTTGAATTCCTTCGCGCTGTAGTCGAACAAAATGCGTGCAGAACTTTTTCAAGTCCTCTCCGACACACTGTTCTACGCAAAAGAGATCGGTATTCAAGCAATTGACGCAAACGCCCATAGAAATACAAATCTTCGGCGTTGTGATTTTGCAGGATGAACATATGGCATACAGTTCCGCGCTCTCCCTGTAATCGAGGCAGTTATGGGCTCGTGTTTGCCAGTTATCTATGTTGCCGTAGATTTTGCAGCCAAAGAAAAGGTGGTTGGTGGCCGCGTTCTCCTGCGCGAGTTCAATATCATCGAGATTTTCGTCTACCCAGTTTATGCAAAATCGACAATCTTTCATGAAACGGCCTTATATAATACAGCGGTTTGCTCTTTGATGGAGCAGAGGCTATTTATACAAGATTCCTGCAGTCTCGTAAAGAGGTCTCGCCATAATTCGTGGCCATGAACAAGTAAATACGAACTTGCCGATTAAACCCTGACACGGAACGTCCCTCTCCTCGGAACCCAGGCGCAACGCGATTCGCGCGGAGAATTCATTATCTCTCCGATTTTTTTAAGGCGGACTTCTCCGCCGGCGGACCTCGGCGTTTATTCGGCAAGATTAACCGCATTTTGATATACGCGCTATTTCTTGAACCAGTACACTCGGGGAGGGTAATAGATTCCTTCCGGCAGGCCTTTTGGCATTTTCTTATCCAATTCAACTTCATGATGACCTTGACGGTCCTTAACTTGATACAGATGCCCTTTGCTCGGTTGGGTCTGTCCGAAACGCTCCCCCCTTTCTAAACGTTCTATCAGTTCCACATAAATTTCTGCGCTGTCCTTCACGGCCTTCCAGAATAAGGTCAATTCATCGTCGCCCGCCTTAACTTCAGGGCAAACGTGAGCAATAAGATTTCCAGTATCAATGCCGGCATCGATATAATGTAACGTACATCCAACCTTATCCGGTTCCCCGTTATAGAGCGCCCAAAATGTGCAATCGGCGCCTCTATATTCCGGCGAAAGACCGCCGTGAAGATTCAAGATTCCCAACTGTCCTTTAGTTAGAAGCGGCCCGCGGAGCAGGGATGTTCCAAACACCGCAATGATGTCCGGCTGCAGTCGGTCAATAAGCGCCAGCGTGTTCGCATGGTTGATATGAGGCACTTCCACAAGTAGGTCCGGTCTATCCAGCCGCGCCGCCTCGCTTCCAAAAAAACACATGGCTTCTTTACCGCCGGCATAACGCTTTCGATCGCGCAGCCAACGCCCGCCTTTTTGCAATAATCTGCGCGGCTTGCTGATTAGTTTAAAGATCTTATTTACGGTCCATTCCCCGGCTTTTTCCTGAACGATGGCCAGGGTTCTGGTATTCCGACATAGTTGGTTGGCTACATACACATGGCGAGGAGAACGGCCACAGAAAATCACGACTGACAGGTTGGACATGACCCCTCCATTAAAGTTAATGGCCTGCTTTAGTGGTTGAAGGAATGACAATGTCTTCCATATCCATCATCAAGGCATCTGAAAAAAATTTATTGGCCCAGTTCGGATATTCAAACCTGGAATATCCGCCCCAAATCGGAACGGAACCCGCAAGGCCTCCGTCAACGGCATTGCCTTCATGGCTGATTACCTGATTCTTCTTCAGAAAGCTAAGGGCGCGCTGAATAGCCGTTGAATATTTCCTGTTCCTATGGACGTGCGACAGCCTTTCCCAGTTTATCGCCATTTGCGCAACGCCTGTCAGGCAGCAGTAATAGGCGGCCGGCACCCAGCCGTCATCGTACACACCGGTCAGCCAACCATTCTCTCGCTGGGCATTGGCCAAGGCCGCGGCGGCTTTCTCGGCCGTATGCAGGTAACGCTCTTGGCCGAGCAATAAAGCGCTTTCCAAAAAACCGCGAATCGCATAAGCAATCGTGTGTGTAAAAGGCGCGCGATTCCGGGTGAAAGCGTTAGTGGCAAACCAACCGCTTTCCGTCTGTTGTTTGTAGGCCCACTCGAGGTTTTGAACTGCCGCCCGGTTAAGGCTCGCGTCATTGGCCAGCAATCCGGTTCTCAGCAGCGCCCATGCCGCTCGCGTATTATACGTATGCGGCGTTCCGTTATGCTCACTCCGTCGCCAGCAGCCGTCGTCGTCCTGCCGTTCCATCATCCATTGACCGGCCCGTACCGCCGCGCTAAGGCACTCCGTTCTTCCAAAATGAATATACCCGGCGAGCATCCCGTGCATGATCTGTCCGGTGTTAAATATCACGGGAGCGCTCCCGGGTTCTCCAAAATGTCCAGGAAAAGAACCATCGGTATTTTGAAGTGAAAGTTCCCAGTCAATAATGCTCAAGGCTCGGTGAAGCAGCTCCGGCTGATTTAGGACCTTGGCGGCCGCTATAAAGGTTTCTACGATGTAGCCGCTCGTTTCGGGGTAACTGGGCAGCCATCCGTCTTCAAAGCTCCAGCCGGCTGATACGCCACCGCTGTCCGTGGCGCGGCGACGAACGTCTTGTGCGCGGCCCAGCCAGTCAATAGAAGCCTTCAAATGAATCTCATGGTCTTGTTCCGCCTGAGCCGACGGACGCCTTATGTCTCTCATGATCAGCCTGAAATGATCTGCACGCCACGGCTTATACCGTACCAGCCGTCCCATATATTTAGTAATTTTCACCATGCGGTTCTCAGCCAACGAATCATTCTGAGTATAAAACCTTATGACAGTAATTGAAGATTACAGATCAAACTCCGGCGGCAACGGCACATGGCTCACAACGTACCTGTGCTTCCCGGAATTTTCCGGAGGGATAAAGTCGACGATCTTGACATCAACCCTGGTTTCGTCCCCTAACCTCTTCAAAATTCCTTGTACAATTTTTGTCGCGGTCTCCGGGTTCCACTTCGAGTCAGGAACAACAAGCACTTCGACAGAATTCACCGTATGCTGAATAAACTTAAATTCGGCGATTCCTTCTACAGACCTCAGTATGTAAATTACCGACAGGGCGTGCATGATAGCGCCGTCCGATCGGATCACGAAATCCGTGCTGCGGCCGAGAACGGCGCCGAGTACATGCAACCCGCGGCCATCCTTACAGGCCTCTTCCAAATGTTGGATAATGTCTCCTGTGCGGTAACGAATGAAGGGTTGTGACTGGGAACACAACGCGGTGACTACGGCCTCTCCGTAGCCGCCGGGACGTACAGGATGACCTTCCCCGTCCAGCACCTCCAGTATAAGGCTCTCGCTCATCAAGAGCATCTGCCCGTTAGGACTCTCATGAGCCGTGAACCCAATATCCCGACTCCCGAACTCGTTGGCCACAGGAACCCCAAATACCTCTTGCACAAGCTCTCTTTGATGCGGATAAAGGACCTCCCCCGTTGTGCACACAACTTTAAGGCTGGGAAGATTAAGGCGCTTACAATGCTCCCGCGCATAGGCGGCCAAAAGGGCAATGCTGCTGGCGTACCCATAAAGGCACACGGGGCGGAACGATTGGATAGCCTGAAGATATTCCGCCATGTTCCGGGTCGACATCTCGAAGGCATTCAATACCATTTGGTTAATGAGACGGTCACGCAACGATTTTATTCGGTCAGTTTTATTTAACTCCGCCGGCGCGCCCCACAAGTACACCTCGGGGGCGCCGGCGCTCACGCCCCACCATTGCCGCGCCCGCATTCTGCCCGCGGCATCGGAAGCCTGGCGCATCCTGCCATAATAAAAAATCAGCGGCTGGCCCGTTGAGCCGCCCGTATTATATTTAAAGGCTCCCCCCGGAACACCCATCCAGGCAATTTTATCGACGTTCTGTCTGGCATCATTCTTGTTCATGGTTGGTAGGCGTCGCAAGTCGTCCATGGTGATGGGGTGCCGGCCCGTTACATCCAATCCGGCCGCGCGTATCCTTTCCGCATGCCATGGACAATTTTCCATAGCCAGATGCAGCAGGTGAGTCAACTTTTCCAATTGCAATTGCTCAATTTCATCTCGACTGAGCCATTGCGTCTTCTCCAATTCCGATAGATAAGCAAAGGTAGGCCGCCCGATGAGACGCTCATGCACCTGATAAATAAATCGTCGCCAATAATCAGTTTTCATTTCAGTAAATTCGTTGGTGTCGGCCGTGAAGGAGGCTGCGATTCCATAGTCACAATTTTGGCCCCGGTTCGTCCGAGTCGGGGTCGCGAAATCCTAGTAGTCCCAATTGGAGGAGTGTATCAAACTCAGGGAGGAAAAGCGAAAAAAACCGTTGGAATTGACATTTATCATAGAAGACCGCATACGAAATTCTATGCCGGATTGGATTTGTCATTACCAAAACATTGGCGTTATAACGAAGCATGGTTAAATCGGCCGCGGAGCAGCCTAATGACTGTAGCCGTGCCTTTCAAGACACGGTAGGTTCGGCGGCGGAAATTCCTTCCGTCTCGACGCTGTCGGGACGATTGAACCATATCCACGAGATAAAATAATAATGTTCTTTCTCAATCATAGTCCTCCGCATTTTGCGCCTCTTTGCGGCAAGAAGAAAGTGGCCGCAAAAACGCGCACAAGGCGCATTTCTTTTGATCGAATCTCAGACTTAACGCTGAGATTCGATCCTACGCCAATCATGCGGTAGCGGTGCCGGCCCCGTGATAGGGCTCTGGAGTTTGGACATTGGCCACAGTCCCTCGTGATCCTTTCGTCCCTACCACTTCGAGCGGGCGCCTCGCCATGGCGCGAATCTGTTTCGCGTAGCTCTGAAGGAGCGGGCTATAATAGCCAGGGGCAAGCGCAGCGAAGCCCCTGGTATGCACGATTACATAAGTTATAAGCCCTGAAAGGGCGGGATACCCTTCTGATCGATGAATACCTATGAAAGAAAACGACGGCAGCCTAGGAATTGATCTCCATTAATGCGCCCTTTCAGGGCTTGCGTTCTGGGGGGTGGTTTCTTTCCAGGGGCGGCGCTTTCGCTTGCCCCTGGCTATTATAGAGCGCTCCTTCGGAGCTTTGGATTGTAAGCGGTACCCCACTCCCTACAAATGTCCAAACTCCAGGACCCCGCGGGACTGGAGTTTGGCCTCCGCGCGTTTCTTATGATCGAACTTCAGGACTTAACTCAAGTAGCTAGAATTTTGTGCAATAATCTGTTAAAGTCCCTCTTTTGAAAAACAGGAAAAGTTCAGGAATTTTGTCATGGAAGAAAAACTGGATTTACGAGAAAAAGGCGGCGTGCGCGAGGGCGAGCGTCAGGTTTCCGATACACGGATGTTTATGCAGTTGCTCGCTTTTGGCGAATGTATGGATTGCGCGCCGCTCATTCGGGCGCTGCGGGATTCCCGATACGAGACCGTGCTCTATGAGGATCTTAACGACAGCCGAGGTGTAGCCCTGCTCGCCTGGAATGAGAATCCTGATTTTTTCTTAACCATGCGGAGAACTCTTCTGCTGGAGCCTCCATTTGTTTCTCTAACGCCAAGGCTCGAATACTCTATGATCGGTCGGACTTATGCTCTGGGTTACGAACCAAATTTGCAGGATTGGCTTCTGCATAGACCGCGGCGCACCGTCTTAAACCCGGATTGCCCCTGGGCGATTTGGTATCCGCTCCGCCGCACGGGCGCCTTCTCGGCGCTGCCGCCGGAAGAGCAAACGCCTATTCTACGCGAGCATGGCAGTATCGGCCTCGCCTTCGGAAAGGCCGGTTACGCCCATGATGTCCGTCTTTCCTGCTTCGGCCTCGATAAGAATGATAATGACTTTGTCATCGGATTGATCGGCCACGATTTGTATCCGCTTTCCGCTTGTGTGCAAGCTATGCGAAAAACCCGACAAACCTCTCAATACATTCAAGCCATGGGTCCATTTTTCATCGGCAAGGCGATTTGGCAAAGCTCTTTTGCCGACATACCCTAACCCGTGCGCACCGGAACCAAACGGGTTAAAAGTTGTAGGCTCTCAATAAATCGCGGTAACCCAGCCGGGGCCGATACGCAGGTCTGCCGCCTCATAGCTTCACTCGTCCGCCTTGTCCTTACCCAGATTGTGTCGGCTGACTCGAAGGCAATACAAGCGGGCCGCGTAGCGGCCTAATGACTTTAGCCGTGTCCTTTAGGGCACGGGTCGCATGAGCCCGCTGCAGCCCCCGTCGCGTCAGCGACGATTGAGTCCGCCGATCATGACTTTCTACCGGCACCCCAGAAAATCCAGTCCCATAAATAACGCTCGACGATGCGGTGGTGGAGTGAAGCATAGGTACTGGCCATAATTATTATCCTGTGGATGCGGTTCAATCGTCCCGACAGTGTCGGGACGGAAGGGATTTTCGCTGCCGGACCTACCGTGCCTTGAAAGGCACGGCTAGAATCATTAGGCCGCTACGCGGCCGAGTTAACCATGCTTCGGTTTAGCGCAAAAGTTTGGATAATGACCAGCCCTAACTCGGATGAGCCGGAACCAAGCATGTAAAATTCAAAAAGTTGGTGGTGCTGGAAAACCGTCCAATACACGCATGAATAAAGCGTGGAAGGCTATCTCCAATAAATTTTTGCTCGTTTCAGCACAATCTTATTTTGTCAGATACTAACGAGGCGCCACTTTGCGGCCAGACATGGACTGGCCTGCTCATTGATCGTTCGCTTCGGCTTATGGCCCGTCGGTGGCATGTGTCAGCTCTACGTACGCCTTGCCGGTTACGGGAAGTCCGTCAATACGACCGCTCACCGTGCATGAGCCCTCCCAGAAATGCGCATAGGTCAACGGCGACGGCAACACGTCCATTACTTGCTGGTCGAAATTCGCGACGATGTGCAACTCCATCGCTCGGCTTGGCTCTTCGAGCCGCCACTCCACCACCCACGTTCGTCCGTTGGGGTCCGTCCAGGTTCGCAGCGGCGTCAGCCGGTAATCGGGCAGCAGCTCCAGAGCACAAGCCTCGTCATAGAAATTCAGCCCGCTGGAGAATGAACGGAACGGTACGCCGTCAATCCACACGTCGCCCACAAGGATTTCCCGCCCGTCGTCGAGTTGCAGCGCGAACCAGTCCCACGTCATGGAGGGGTCAAGGAACTTGCCCCACTGGTGGTCGATCCAGCCGGTTCCGGTAACTTGCTCAGTCCGCCCGGCGATACGTAGCGTGCCGGCCACCGCTAGGCGCGGGTGAATCGTGTAATACGACCACCCATCGCTGATCTTTACCAGCCCGTTGCCACCCACCATCATAGGCGCTTTCAGCGCCTTCATGTCGGCCGTCAGCGACAGCGGGCCCCTGTCCCGGCCGGCCACTTCCAGTCGGTACTCAAATGGCGCCAAGGCGCCGGATTGCTGCTTGTTGTACCAAGCTTGCCGATATAACACGTTGACGTATAGCAGATTCAGATAGTGATCACTCGCCATGGCAATCGGCGCAAACGTCACGTCGCGGTAATATTCGCCGGTCTCCAGATCGGAGATGGCGAACAGACGCATATGAGCAATCTTAAAGAAGGCAACAAATGCCCCATATTTGCGACCGGAAGCCCCGGTGAGATGGAAATTGGCATACCACCACTCGTGCGGGTACGTATCGTAGGGTCTGTGCTGGCCTTCATCCTGGGCGAAGACAATGTCCGTACCGGCCGGATAGTACGGATACCGGTCCCACTCCGCCGGATTGCACATCAGATTCGTGTCAGGCATCGTCGGCATCATGGCCGCTGCCGGCTCCTGCAGGTCAAGCTCCGGCTCGCCGGAGCGACTCGTAATGTGCACCGGATTCCCGCCGTATTGGTCCAACGTGTCCAATGTGCTTTTCCTGTCACTGATTTCACTTTGCACAAATGATCCTGCGCTCACAGCCGCGCCGAATGCGCCTTGGAACGAAATAGTCAGTATGAATACCGTTAGCAATGATCGAATCAAGAATAGTCCACTCTTCATAATTTCACCTCCTGCGATGATTGGCGAAGCTAGAAATATTGCTACTGTTTCGTCATCCAGGCAGTAGTATACCGTGGCGATATTGTGTCGGGAGCTATAGCGATCGGGTGAGCGCTCTTTCGCACCGGGCCGACCCGGTCGCTACCGCTCCCGGTTCTGTTATTTTACGACCGTTCAAAGTATATCTGTTAATGACAAGAAGCATTTCCAGCGATAACCATGTTCCTGGTGGCCATCGAATGTAGGACCTGTAATGTTTCGGCTATTTTTCGACGCTGGCCAACTTGTCTGGTTTTATTTCGGTGACGTATTCGGCGCGGATAGCTTCTATAGCATTCTGCTTTAAGCGAATCTTTACGACACGTCCATCTTTAGTCGCCCACAGGTCGGCGCCATAGCTCATGGGGAAGTCGATGGTGTAGTTCACGGTCGGTATCGTCTTTTGATTAATCACCAGTGGAACTTCACCATTGAGCGTGACTCCGACTTCGAACTCGTCCCCTACCACCGGTAAGTAGTCACTGAATACCTGTTTCCCCTTGATCTTCGGATTGTAGCGGTCCAACAATAGTTGGTAATGATGGTACACGTTGTAATCCAGTATGAGAATTTCTTGCTCGGCCGTAGTCGTCTTGTTAGTTACAGTCCCCCCAGTGACCAGCTTGCGCGTGATTTGTTTTCCATCGATGGTTACC
The DNA here is from genome assembly GCA_016179055.1 of Acidobacteriota bacterium. Taxonomy (GTDB): domain Bacteria; phylum Acidobacteriota; class UBA6911; order JACOSC01; family JACOSC01; genus JACOSC01. Next base: position 8,087 of record JACOSC010000171.1, on the reverse strand, counting down.
TCATAACCATCGTTTCGTCCGCCCTTGAACTGGTACTCATAATACGTCGGTGCGTACGTTTGCCTGTCCATGACCAGCCGGCTGGAGAACGCCAAACGGTTTTGCACGTCTCCGTCCAACATCACCATCTCGGTCTCGGAGAGTGTGGTTCGTTTACCGCTAGGCTCGTCTTTGATCACGTAGCTTTCCTGGCCAAAATGCTGCCCCTTCAAGAAGAGGTAGAATTTTCCCGTTTCCGGACCGGTCGCCGCCACAGACGAGTAGCCCAGCAGAATTAGGCTAATCGCAACGGTTATGAGAAGATGCTTATGTCTCATACAATGCTTTCCTTTCTGATCAGCGTTCGGCTCTCAACGGATCGCCCTTCTTCTCGGCAACCCTCATCGAAGGATTTCCATTACCCCTGCCAGTCCATCGAAGACGACCAATCCGCTATCCTTTAGATTCCTGCCGCCGAGGGAGTCACGCCTCATTTACAGGCCACACACTCCACATGGAACAAGAACGCTTATATCGCTATAGGTGGAGGAGGTGAGATTGCAACCCTGAACGGTTTAGGTAATATACAAACCCCTTTGGTCGCCCCGCGCAACGTAGGGATATTATACGTGGCGCGCCCAGCTCTTTGCAAGAAGCCGATGAATGCCGGTAGAGACGCCCCGGTGGGGCGTCTCTGACGAGCGTTGCCCGGCGGGCGGCGGAATTCGCTCTGAAATTCGGTACGGGCGAGTCGAGTCGGCAGATCCGCTAGAGGAAAAATCAGGTGGATTTAATATCGGGCTATGAAATTGCGGGTGTGTAAAGGGCAAGACCCGGTATTTTTTGAAAATGCTTGTCGAGGCTGTAGACCTCGAATTGATGCTCAAGCGCGACACCGGCGACGATCAGGTCGGGTATCGGCACCGTGATTCCTCGGCGAAGTAAGGCCGACGAGATCTCGCCCGCCCGGATCCAGACGGACTGAGTCATGTCAACGTAAGGCAGCGCTAGAATGGTTTCTTTCAACGCACCCCGCTCTTTCGGACTACGACAGCCCTGGAGAATCTCCGTGAGGACTACTCCAATCATGGCGGTCTCATCGGAATCGATCAGGACATCCAACGTCCGCTTCTCTCGCGATGCCGGGCGGTTGAAAAACGAAATCCAGACGGATGTATCAGCGATGACCATGCTAATGCCGCTTAAGCCGCTTCTGGTGCTCCATCTCGGCTTTTTCCCTTCTACGCCAGTTCAGATCAATACGGATCTTTCCGCTGAGCGACTTCAACTTTTCCAGCTTTTGTCGACGGATCAGCTCCGAGATAGCCAGGTGAATCGCCTCGGTTTTGGTCTTGGCCTCTGTGGCCTTCAGAAGCTCCTCGATCAGTTTTTCATCTAAATCTAGAGTTGTCCGCATGCGGCGATCTCCAAATGTTATGCATTCATATTATGCATGACGCGTGCATATGTCAACCCGGTTTTGCTCGCCCTGCGTTGTTACGCGGAGGCATCGAGAGACGACCCACCGGGTCGTCTCTACCAGAATCGTCGCAGGTCAAAGGAGAGCTGACGATGGTGTTTGATGGACAGAAAAATCACTTGAAGGTCTCTGTGCAAATACAGAATAAGATAGTCATCCACAACAAACTCGCGCAGCGTGTCGCCTTTTTTCAGAAAGGTTTTTAGCTTTCGCGCTAGAGATCGGGCTTCTTTCGATCGGATCGAATGCTGGAGAAAGATTCGGCCGGACTGAGAGTGTCGGCAAAGCATCGGCACGATGTCATCGAACAGGCGGTCGAGGAGGCGTTCGAATGCGGCGCGTCCCTCCGGTTCCAGAAAGAGCCGGAGGGCATCGAGATTGCGGCTGAAATTCTCAGTAAAGACCGGTGCTCGCCGTCTACCGTCCATGGCGGGTTTTTAGCTCTTTCAGGGAAAGGGTTTTTCCGGCAGCGACCTCTTCCATTCCGCCGATCGCTTCCTCAAGAAGCGTAAGATGGACGTGTTCCCGCTCCAAGCGGTGGTAGTGGTCCAGCCGGTCGGCGTCGATCAATGCGGCGCAGGACTCGCCGTTCTTGGTGATGATTTTCTCCCCGTGCTCCCGACGAACCTGCTCGCACAGCTCCGTGAGCTTTGCCCGGGCCTTGGTCAGCGGGATGATGTCTTTGGCAGAGATGGACATTGGCAACCTCCTTGGTGATTTGACAGCAGAGATTATAAATAATGTACAGAATTCTGTCAATTTAATTTTCTTGCTCTTTTGACCTGCCCTGTCACGCGGGGCTTGTATTATGGGGAACTCATTAAGCAAACCGTAGAGACGCCCCGGTGGGGCGTCTCTGTAGAGATGGGCGTCTACGTCCCATAGAATACAGGAGGAAAAAATATGCCTCGGAAATAACGTCTCGCCGGTATCGAGAGACGACCCACCGGGTCGTCTCTACGGACGAACGTCGCCCGGCGGGCCGAGGAATTCGTCGGTAAATTCGGCGCGGGAGAAAGGAAGATGAGCATGACCTGCCTTAACCCGGTCTTTTGGCTTTCCGGTACGACAGGGCCGGTAGATCGCAGGGGTATTTCATCCAAGGGAGCGAAGACTTGCGCCATTCTTTGTTAAAAGCTATGATGAGAACGGCGAATGTGTTTGGCCGATCATCCGTTAGTCGAGAAGCGGACCGTGGCCCTCTCAGGATGGTAAATTGAGATGGACATCGAAGGCATAAAAGCGATTATTGTGGAGATGAACGAATTGGAGCGTCGCGGTGTCATTGAAAAATATGCGATCGGCGGTTCGGTGGCCATGATGCGATATACAGAGCCGTTTTTTACGAAGGATTTGGAACTGTTTGTGGCCCTGCACAGCCGAGGCCCGCTGATTGATTTGGCGCCTCTGTGGAACCATTTCAAGAGCCGCGGCGCCGAGTTTCGCGACCACTGGCTGACTTGGATGGGTGTAGACTTCGAGTTTTTGCCCTCGCCGGGCAAGCTGGAAGAGGAGGCCATACGGAATGCGGATGAGACGGAGCTTGAAGGTTTGCCCGCCCGGGTTTTCGCGGCGGAATACCTCATCGCGATCTACCTAAAGATCGGGGATCGGAAGCGCCTGGCGATGATCGAGATGCTTTTGGAGCAGTATAAGAAAATAGACCGGGACCGATTGCACGATATACTGGATCGGTACGATTTGGGGAAGAAATTTGATGAGTTCCATACGAAAGAGTGATTATTTGAAAAAGATATTTGCCGCTAAAAAGAAGCGACGAAAAGAGCTGGCCCGGCTGCCGTTTTCGGGGAAGCTGAAGATCTGGTTGAGCTTGAAAACTTTTTATCATAACGGTTGGCGGATCCGCTAACTATCCGATTATTTCTCCCATCATAAAAACAGTAGAGACGCCCCGGCGGGGCGTCTCCGTTACTTTTTGCCGAGATGTATTGGGAGACAAGATGACGCTGTTCCGAGATCGTTACCGTATCGAATCCGCACGGCTGAAGGGTTGGGATTAATCCGCGGATGGTTGCTATTTCATAACCGTCTGTACCAAGCACCGAGCATGTTTTTTGGGACGAATAGAAAACGGGGAAATGCTGCCTTCTCCGGCCGGCAAAATGGTTGAGGAAGAATGGAAGAGAACGGAACAAGTCCGGCCGCATGTACGGCTTGATGCATGGGTCATGATGCCGAGCCACGTCCATGGCATTGTTATCTTACAAACCCGCGCAGGGAGGTCCCCCGTAGAGACGCCCCGGTGGGGCGTCTCTGTAGGGCGGGGCGTCTCTACGGTAAAAGATGCGGAGGCAAAATTACACGCCGGTTCTTTGGGCGCGGTGATCGGCCAGTTCAAATCGGTCAGCACCAAACGCATTCGGGCCGCGGGAGTTCATGACTTTGCCTGGCAACCTCGGTTTTACGATCGCATCATCCGGGATGAAAAAGCGTTGGCGGAGATCCGAGCCTATATTCTCAACAACCCCAACGTCTGGGAGGAAGACGAAGAAAACCCTGCGAAACGGGCGGCGCCGATACGCCCCGATAGGGCGTCTCTACTGACGAGCGTCGCCCAGCGAGCAGGAGAATTCGAAGGAAAAAGATAAAAAAGTGTAGCGCCCGGCCTAGGGGTAGGGCGAGAATTCAAACACAAAGAGAATTGTTGCGGCAGAGAATGCGTAGGCCGGTTTGAGATTCGATATTTTAGGGCTTAGCTAAGTGGTCCATTTTTTTACTCCACTTTGTCAACTCATTCTGCAGGGGAATTTTCCATAAAGCCTTGGCCACCAAAACCTGCAACCAAGCACATTTTCGTGTATAATTTAATTTTCATGGATTCATTCTAGGAAATTAAGCATGTCACTGCAAAACAAGCCGCTAATAGAGATAACCGAAAGCGACCTGCAAAGCTTGATAGACAACGCATACAGTGAGATGAAAGTCATCGAATACAAGCAGTTGTTGCCTGGTGGAGGTGATGCAGAAAGAAAGGAGTTTCTTGCTGATGTATCATCGTTTGCCAATGCGGTCGGCGGTGATCTGATTTATGGCATGGCGGCGAACAAGGGTATGCCCACGGACATTTGCGGTGTAAGTGCCAGTGATGTTGATGGCCTAATCCTAAGCCTGGAAAGCCGGATTCGCGATGGCCTGGCCCCAAGAATCCCGGGCATTGGCACACACCCTGTGCGTTTGCAAAATTCCAATGTCGCCATTATTATCCGTATTCCGAGAAGTTGGGCTTATCCGCACCAGATAATTTTTAACCATTCTTCTAAGTTCTATTGCAGGACCTCCAATGGTAAGTACATCATGGATGTATCAGAAATACGGGACGCTTTTTTAGCCTCGGAAACGAGAATTGACCGCATTAGGAATTTTCGCGCCGAACGGCTGGCGCTGATTGATTCTGAGCGGACGCCGATACCCCTTTATGACGCACCCAAAACAGTACTCCATATGGTGCCATTGGGCGCATTTGATCCAGGTGCTAAATTTGATTTACTCCCCCTTTCTAGTGATCCATCGAAATTATCACCTATTAACGGATCAGCTGTTCATTATCGACACAACTTTGATGGGATTTTAAGCTATTCACAGTTCCAATCTGAGTCAAAGGCCGTTGAATATCTGCAAATCTTTCGTAACGGAACCATCGAAGCCGTAGAAGCATACACCATTAAAAAGCGACTATCCGACAAGTTCATACCAATGTATGAACTCGAAAGAAAGTTGATGGGCGCATTTCAAAGATTTACAACCGACCAAAAGATACTTGGCGTTGAAACGCCTATTTTCATTATGCTTAGTTTGATGGGTGTCTCTGGCTACTTCATAAAACAATGTCAGGGTTACGATTACGAACTCGAGCCGATTGATCGAGATGTTCTTTTAATCCCGGAAATAATTGTCGAGAGTCTTGAACTTAATGACATCCTAGTTGACCAAGTAATGAAGCCAGCTTTTGACGTTATTTGGAATGCGGCGGGATGGCCAAGAGCCATGAGTTACGATGAAAATGGCAAATGGTTAAATAAAAGTCAGATGTAGCGGCGTGAGATTATATCAGAGCATCGGATTGCAGGTACCATCCTATGGAATACCTGTAAAAAGGCCATGCTTTTCGGTCATCCTCAGCCGGCATACATTGATTCCGGAGACCGAAAAGTATAAGATGAACCCCGAAAGTTAACCAGTTAAGATGTGAGTCATGCATAGGGGGTAGCGCCCGGCCTACGGGTCAGGCGAGGATTGAAACTAACTATTTCCGCTTACTCAACCGATCAGTCGTGGGAACCGCGGCGCGCCGCTTTCGCAAGGGTTACTTCCAGAATGCCTTCGTCCAATGAGGCGGTGACCTTTTGCAAGTCGATATCTTCAGCAAACTCAAAGCAGCGATGGAAGCGACCCTGTACGCATTCCAGACGATAATAGTTCTCCTGTGAGCAAACCGCTCCTGACTTACGATCCCCCCGTAGGCTGATCCAATTGTTTCCCACGGTGATCTTAAGATCGTCTTTGTTCATGCCGGGGACTTCAGCCGTTACTACAAAGGAAGCCTTTGTCTCCAAGATATCGACCGGAGGACTCCACGTGCTCACATGCGACTCTGGTCGACGCTCCGGCTCTTCAAAGAGCGCGCTCAATCGATTGTGGATGGGCAAAAAAACTTTCACGGCCTAACTCATTCCCCGGTGTTCTATCGCGCAACGTTCCGTAGCTCAGATTCTGAAAAGTATTCTTAGCTTATACCTCGGCTATTTTTTCTTATCGTCGACGTCGACGTATTCGGCGTCGATGACTTCGTCGCCTTTCCCCTTGCCCGTCGCCGCGTCGGGTTGTCCGGGAGGAGTCTCCGGCGTTGGCCCGGCGCTCTTTTGGTACATGGCCTCGGCCAGACGATACGATACTTTGGTAAGGGCTTCAACACTTTGATTGATGCCTTCCGCATCGCCCTTTTCCAGCGCCTTCTTGACGTCGGCGATGGCGGCTTCCGCCGCTTTGGCGTCGGTATCGCTGATCTTATCCTTATTGTCGTGGAGCATCTTTTCAACCTGATAAACCATCGTATCGGCTTTGTTGCGCGCTTCGGCCTGTTCCTTACGCTCTTTATCCTCGGCTGCATGTCCCTCGGCTTCGTGCACCATGCGCTGGACATCATCTTTGGACAACCCACTTGAAGCGGTGATGGTGATCTTTTGCTCCTTGTTTGTTCCGCGATCTTTGGCCGCCACGTTCAGTATGCCGTTGGCATCGATATCGAACGCCACTTCGATCTGGGGCACGCCGCGCGGAGACATGGGAATGCCCTCCAATTGGAAACGACCCAGCGTACGGTTATCGCGGGCCATGGGTCGCTCGCCTTGCAAGATGTGAACTTCCACCGAGGTTTGGCCATCGGCGGCCGTGGAGAATATGTCGCTTTTCTTGGTCGGGATGGTAGTGTTGCGCGGGATCAACGGAGTCGAAACTCCACCCAGCGTCTCAATTCCCAAGGTCAATGGGGTGACGTCGAGAAGCAGTATGTCTTTGACGTCGCCGGCCAGCACGCCCGCTTGCACCGCGGCGCCCACGGCCACTACTTCATCGGGATTAACTCCCCTATGCGGTTCACGGCTAAACAAATCTTTGACAATTTGTTGAACTCGGGGAATGCGAGTGGATCCCCCCACTAATACTACCTCTTGAATATCCTGCGGCTTCAGTTTGGCGTCGCTCAGCGCTTGTTGGCAGGGCCCCACCGTCCTTTGCAGGATTTCTTCCATCATTTTTTCGAGACGGGCGCGCGTGAGGCGCATATTCAGGTGCTTCGGCCCACTGGCGTCGGCGGTGATGAAGGGGAGGTTGATCTCGGTTTCGACCACATTGGAGACTTCGCATTTCGCCTTTTCGGCAGCCTCTTTTAGCCGCTGCAGCGCCATTTTGTCTTTTGATAAGTCGATGCCCTGCTCGCGGCGGAACTCGTCAATGATCCAATCCATGACGACCTTGTCGATATCGTCACCTCCCAGGTGAGTATCTCCTGAGGTCGATTTTACTTCGACCACGCCCTCGCCAACCTCGAGTATGGAAATGTCGAAAGTTCCCCCGCCCAAATCATAAACGGCAATGATCTCGTCTTTCTTCTTATCCAGGCCATAGGCCAAGGCCGCCGCGGTCGGCTCATTGATAATGCGGACTACTTCTAAGCCGGCAATCTGACCGGCGTCTTTGGTGGCTTGGCGCTGGCTATCGTTGAAATAGGCGGGAACCGTGATGACGGCCTTTTCGACTTTTTCGCCCAGGAACTGCTCGGCGGCATCTTTCAGCTTCTGCAAAATCTTGGCGGAGATTTCCGGCGGAGAATAGCGATTATTGGCCAAGTTAACATGAGCATCATGATTCGGCCCGTCGACCACCTTGAACGGCACCATGCTGCTTTCTTTTTTCATTTCCGAGTACCGCATTCCCATGAAGCGCTTGATTGAGAAAACCGTGTTCTCGGGGTTGGTGATGGCCTGCCGCTTAGCCACCTGGCCGACCAACCACTCATTGTTCTTGGTAATGGCCACGACGGACGGAGTCAGACGATTGCCCTCTGGGTTGGCTATGACGGTGGGCTCCCCCGCCTCCATCAACGCCACCA
>JACOSC010000204.1 GCA_016179055.1 Acidobacteriota bacterium | reverse complement strand
GTTACATTTGGTTACAGGCCGGAGAGCGTTTACCTGGAGAGGACTTTCACCTCTCTGGCCATGCCTACTCTTAGGCGCACTAGGCCGGCCTTTCAAGGCCGGTATAGCCGGACACCGGAGAATTCGCGTCCCGACGTGTCGGGACGATTGACAAGAGCACGGCCAGGATTCAACCGTCGCTACGCGACGGGGAGCCTGCTCGGCCACCATCGGCAGGCCCTAAAGGACCTGCCTACAGTCAGTGGTCCCTACGGGACCATAACGGCTGAGTAATTACACGTATTTTTTAAATCGGTGGCACAGACCTTTATGTCTGCGATTAACTGATTAGTTCCTTCGCGGAGTGCTTACCGATTAAGGGCGGACGACGAACCATCCGTGACAGTTGCCTTGAATCCAAAGCCGGGGGCTTGCTATAATTGCGACGGTAATCGTGGAATCGCTGCGAAAGTGGCTCAAGCGCTTTGAAATGAAAACAGAACCGGGAGCGGTAGCGACCGGGTGAGTACCGTATAGCCCATAGACCCGGTCGCTGCCGCTCCCGGTTCTGTTTTGCTGCAGTTATTTTCATGAGAGGAGGAGGCCTATTTACCGCGTAACCAGAGAACTCTTATTTTGCTATGGGCATCGCTTGTTAAACTACGATGGCCAGTGTGCGCATCCACACGGGCACAACGGCAAAGTTGAAATTGAAATCACAGCCGACCACTTGGATGCCCGCGGAATGGTCGTCGACTTTATTGATATAAAAAGATTGCTCAAAGAATGGATCGACGAAAATCTGGATCATCGTATGATTTTGCGTAAGGACGACCCCTTGGCCAAAGTCTTAATCGAGATGGGGGAACCGGTTTTCATGCTGGATGTGAATCCCACCGCAGAATCTCTCGCTCGCCTCATCTATGAGTATGCTCGGTCCCAAGGATTCTCTGTGACCCAAGTCCGGCTTTGGGAAACCGATAGCTCTTTTGCTACTTATCGACCCTCTAACCTGAAAGAACCGTGTATCTGAAATCCTGAACCCATTGGGAGCTTATGGCGATGCTGTCGCAACCGTACGTGTTGAAGCTTTTCACTGAAGTGGCGGCGATACTCGATGGCCATTTCCTGCTCTCCTCAGGCTTACATAGCGAAAAGTATCTGCAATGCGCCCGAGTTCTTCAGTACCCAGGGCCAGCGGAGCGGCTCTGCGCGGACTTGGCCGAACGCTTCCGGCAGGACGGACTCGTGCCCGATGTGATCTTAGCTCCGGCGCTGGGAGGCATCTTAGTCGCCTATGCGGTCGCCTCGGCTATGGTGCGTATGGGGCCGTATGGTCATTTGCGCAATCTTTTTGCAGAGCGGGAGGGCGGTGTGCTCGGCTTGCGTCGTGGATTTGAGATTTTCCCGGGGGAACGCGTCATCGTCGTCGAGGATGTCATCACGACAGGCGGCAGCACGCGTGAGACGATAACGCTGGCGCGGGCTCACGGCGGACAGGTCATCGCCGTTGGGGCCTTGGTGGATCGTGGCGCATGCGCGGCGTTTGACGTCCCAACGCATTCCTTGCTCCGGCTCGATTTCCGCAACTTTAAGCCGGAGGAGTGCCCGCAGTGCCGCGCCAGAAACCCACTCGTCAAACCCGGCAGCCGAACTCCCGCTTAGGAGGGCGGATGGTTGATGGCGGAGTATTTTGAAATCCGCCGTCCGAAATTCGGAATTCTGCAATTCTTCATACGAGCTTCATCATGGAAACATCGTGAACATCAAGATTACTATCGCCTACGATGGCACACGATTCAGCGGCTGGCAAATACAACCCGGGCGGGACACAGTGCAAGGGGCTCTGCTGTGCGCCATCCAAAAAATTACCGGACAAAAAGTCGATGTGCTAGCCAGTGGACGAACCGACGCGGGGACTCACGCCCTGGCCCAGGTGGCCAATTTTCACGTCACGTCGGCGCCGACGCCGGCGTCTTTTCGCCGTGCCTTGAACGGCGCGCTGCCCCGCGATGTACGAATCCGCCGCCTGGAAATTGTCGATGAGGATTTTCATGCTCGTCGCGATGCGCTTCGCAAGAGTTATCGGTATCAGATCTACACCGGCCCCGTCGTCAGTCCTTTTGAGTATCGCTACTATTATCATTTTACATATGACCTTGAAATGGCGCCGATGATTGAGGCGGCCCGCGCACTCTTAGGTGAGCACGATTTTACCTCTTTTGCGGCTGCGGCGACGACCGCGAAGAGCGCAGTGCGCACGCTATATCGCTCGGAAGTTCGGAAAGTCGGCTACCGGTTGTTTTATCAGGTCGAGGGCAATGGCTTCTTACAACACATGGTTCGCAACATTGTGGGAACGCTGTTGGAGGTAGGAACCGGAAAGCGAAAGCCGTATAGCATGGCCAACCTCTTAAAGGCGCGCGACCGCAGGATGGCCGGCCCGACGGCGCCTTCGCAAGGCCTATTTCTAGTGAGGGTCAAATACTAATCGATAAGATCGCCTTATGTTCGGCTCGGGATGAGCCCTTGACCTTAGGCTTCTCCCAACGCTTCGAGGTCCGCCAAGTCCTTCTTTCTGCCGGTGGCGCGTTTGTTGGCCATGAACTGCTCCCGCCCAATGTAGTTCACCGGCACATCCCCGTAGCTCCCGGCGGTCCTACCGGCCAACGCCTCGTCCCACGAGACACCAGTGAGCGAGGTGATTAGGTCGATGCGTATGGGAGGCACGCCAAGCTGTACAACCTGGTCTGGATGGTCAAAATCGGCCGGAGTCAAGCCCACCGAGGCGAATCCATACGCCCCAAGTGCGGCGAGGATGCGTTGGGCGTTATCAGGAGCCGGTTTGAGGAGGACATCAAGATCGCCGGTGAAACGCGGCGCCCCGTGAAAGGCTAGCGCATACCCGCCGACGATCATGTACTCAACGTGGTGGGCGTTGAACAACACGAGCAACTCTCTGAAGTCTGGCTGCATTTCCATAATATTGTGTGCGCAAATAGTCGACCGCGGCGACGCGTTCCTCGGGCGTCTTGCTCAGCCAGTAGGCCAGCTCTTCTTGCGGGGCCGTAGACTCCTGCAAGCGGCGTTTCTTGACAATCTTCTGTAACATGTTTTCAGCCTACCACACGTTCTTGTGGAAGCGATAGTTTCGCCGAACGCTCCGGCTCAGCGGCCGTCACATCTTATCGTGCTAACCGGCGGCAAGAACGCGGCACTCTCCAACGACTTGGTGGCAAATAGAAAACAGGCCTGAATGTCTTCCTGCGTGAGTCCCTGGTACTCTTCTAATATCTCTGTCACCGTGGCGCCATGTGCCAAGAGATTGAGGATGTACTCGACTGTCAGGCGCGTCCCTTTGATGACTGGCTTACCCACCATCACTTTAGGGTCGATGGTAATTCGCTCCAGCAATTGTTCGTCTTGCATCGCTATTGCCTCCTGGTCTTTATCATACACCCGACCAAGAAGGATGACAACGGTCCACGACTGGCCGGGCGTATATCAAATTTGTTGGTGGTTTGAAACAACCGGGGAGATTTTCTGGTGATGGTTTTCTAAATTTATGGTAGGGTTCATTTAACCACAAAGACACGAAGACACAATTTAGATAGGGTCGTGGATCAAAATGTGATTCTGGAACTGAAGGCGGTGGAGGAAATCAATCCTCTTTTTGAAGCGCAACTTTTAACCTATCTCAAGCTAACTGGTAAGCGGCTTGGCTGGCTTGTCAATTTCAACCTTCCGTTAATAAAGGATGGAATTAAGCGAATGGTTTTGTGAGCTTAGTGCCTTTGTGTCCTTGTGGTAAGATTTATTCTGAGGGCCTTTCAGCCTACTGATCGCACGGTTCAGCCAACACTACCCGGTCACGCCCCGCGCCTTTGGCGCGATAGAGCGCGCGGTCGGTGGCGCGCAGTAGAGCCTCGGCAACGCCACCGTGTTCGGGAAATACCGCGACGCCCGCCGATACCGTGACGGCCCCCAGCGACTGTCCCCGATACTGCACACTCATTTGCCTGACGCCGAGACGCAGTTCCTCCGCCCTCTGCCGCACCGCTTCCAACGGCGACTCCGGCAGAATGAGCGCAAATTCCTCCCCCCCATGACGGCAGGCAATGTCGCCGTCTCGTATCTGTGTTGCCAGCAAGGCGCCCACCTCACGCAGGAGCAGGTCGCCCGCCTCGTGCCCAAAAGTGTCGTTGAAGTGCTTGAAGTGATCGATGTCAATCATGACCGCGCCCAGCGGGCGATGACTGCGTTCGGAGCGCCGGATCTCGCGCTCCAGCGTTTCTTCCATATAACGTCGGTTGAAGAGGCCGGTGAGCGGGTCACGGATGGATTGGTTCCGCAGAGTCTCGCGTAGTTTCAAGTTGGCCAGCGCCAGCGCCACGTGCTCGGCCAGGGGCACCGCTAGCCATGCTTTCCGCGTCAAGATGCCTTGTGCCGACTCTGCCCCAGGCGGATTGTGGCGTAGGTGCAACACTCCCAGCGCCTCACCCTGGGCCATCATCGGGACGCACAAGTACCGGCCCGCCGGGTGGGCTGCCATATGCCGACAAGAAAGCGCGGAGCGAGGGTCTTCAACTATATGCGCTCGTCCGCGGCGCAAGGCGCAGCACTCCTCCGGCGAAAAGACGCGCTCGTTTGGACTTATCGCAAGTTCTCCCCAGGTCGCCATGGCTTCAAGATCGTTGCGAGACGCGCTAAAGACAAACAACGCGCCCGTGGATTCCAGGAATAACTGTTGCGCAGTATGAGTGATGACACCATAGGCTTCGTCCGCCGTGGCGCAGGCTTGCAGGAAGTTGCTCATGTCTGCAAGCAGGCGGATTTCCCGGTTGCGCAGTTCGAGATCGGCCGTGCGCTGTTGCACGCGCAGTTCGAGCTGATCGTGTGCAGCGCTCAGGGCTGCCTCAGCCTGCTCACGTTCTTGTATGCGGCGCGTCAACGGGCGATATACGAAGAATAACACTATCGGTAAGAGCACGGTGACCAATAAGGTTGCGTCCACAGCCGCTTCGATCCACGGTTTGAGGGGCGGTAGGGCAGAGAAAAAGATCATGAGACCGAATTCAACGGCGAATATCGAGCACGCAAGAATCAACACCAGACGAAGCGGTGATTGTTCAAGTGTATTCGGCTTAGGCTGACTCATTGTTTCACCTAACGATCCCTTACGGCGTTGGCTGCGACTCTAGCCACTCTATCACTGATGGGGCGCCCTTTCTAATATACGTTTTTGCCGTGGTGCGTAGCGATGCGGAGCATGACGGCTATACGTTGAACTACACCGCTTCTCTATTGTCTTGCGTCTTCATTCAATCCGCCTGTTTTCATTCCAACCCGCCCATCCTTTTTCACCTCGCCAACTCGATAGACCCATCAGTCGTGTCGCACTACTCGCGGGCATGAAGAGTCCATAAGCCTACGGTGGCGGTTAGTACGAGCCAGAATGGAAACCTTGACCACATAAGCAATACCTCCGGATCCGGGAAATTTCTCCTAGATGCGGTTTAATAGGAGGATTTAATGGAGGAGTGGTTAAGCATCCTGACCTATCGGCAGTGGTCAGAGCATTCTTTAGGTGTCTGACAAGATTAAATTGTGCTGAAACGGTCCAAATATTTTTTGGAGGTAGCCTTCCACGCCTCGTAGCTCCGAAGGAGCTAGCTATAATAGCCAGGGGCAAGCGCGGCGCCGCCCCTGGTAAGTGACATGGCCAAAGCTATGCGCTCTGAAAGGGCGCGCTACCCTTCGGCTGGATGAATCTGGATGAATAAGGACGGAAGACAACGACGGTGGCCTAAGAATTGATCTCCATTAGTGCGCCCTTTCAGGGCTGGCGTGCTGGGGAAGCATTCTTTCCAGGGGCTGCGCTCCGCTTGCCCCTGGCTATTACAGTTCGCACCTTCGGAGCTTTGGATTGTAAGCGGTACCCCACTCCCTACAAATGTCCAAACTCCTGCAGCGGGCCGCTATGCGGCCCGCTTGTACAGCCTTAGAGTCAGTCGACATATTCTGGGTAAAGACAAGGCGGACGAGTGGGAATATTACGTGGCGTCCTGGCATCGTCTCGGTGGACGATGCGGATTTAGAGGATTGTTCGCTGACACATTACTTTCTAACATTCTGCGTTTTTTCTAATCCCATGTCCAAAGAGGCCTTAGATTCAAAAGCGACCTCTTTCGATTTTATCCAATTTTTTAGAAGAGTTGTTCATGCCCCTTGGTGGGGCACTACGATGTATGAAAAAAGAACCGTATGCGGCAGCGGGTGGCCGAGGCGGATAGGCCTGGGCGCACCCGGTCGCTACCGCTCCCGGTTCTGTTTCGTGGAGTTATTTTCAGAAGAGTTGCCCATGCCCTCTTGGTGGGGCGCCAATATGAATGAAAACAGCAACGGCGCTCCCAGGTATTTTCAAGGGAGCCCTAAAGAATGCTCTGACCGCTGCCGATAGCCTAGGATGCTTAACCATTCCCCCATTAAACCGCATCTGGGAGTTAATTCCCGGATCAGGAGGTATTGCTTATGTGGTCAAGGTTTCCAATCTGGCTCGTACTAATCGTCAACGTAGGCTTATGGCCGCTTCATGCCCATGCGTGTTGCGACACTCATGGCGGGCGCTCCGCGCAAGGGTACGCGGTGAGCTTCATGCCCTCTGCGACGCCTCTTCCACAAGTCTTTGTCGCGCTGGCCGCGCCGCGGCGGCGGGGCAATAGTCGCCAACCTTCTCAGACGGCGCCCGCAACGCCGGCCGAATCTCAGATCATTAGACAAGCGCTGCACACCGTTTTTGCCGTGGAAGAAAGTAAAGTCCCGACGGTTAAAGCTTTCATCGACAATGAAGCCAATAAGCCTTTTCAAACGGCGCTTAGCGACTTGCGCTCGGGGCGCAATGGCGGCGGGTTGCCGGGACTACAATCCTGGATCGGGCAGGCCAAGGATTGGTACACGCACAATACGGGTATTGGGGATGTGCTTAGGCAAGGCACGGCTCCCCAATCTAATGAGAACCAAAACCAAATTGTTAAGCAGGCTTTGCATACGGTCTTCGCCCTTGAAGAGCAAAAGGTCCCTGCTTTGAAAGGTTTCCTCGACAATGAAGCCAGTAAGCCTTTTCAAACGGCGCTTATTGACTTGCGCGCCGGACGCAATGGCGGCGGGTTGCCGGGACTACAATCCTGGATCGGGCAGGCCAAAGACTGGTATACGCGCAATACAGGTATCGGGGAT
>JACOSC010000203.1 GCA_016179055.1 Acidobacteriota bacterium | reverse complement strand
ATCATCGGGACCACCGGGGCGCTGAGGCCGGTTGACGGCTCGCCCTTTCCGGCGGGAACGAATCCTGAGTCGGTGACGGTGGACCCAACGGGCCAATTCGCCTACGTGGCGAATGCCGGTGCCAACAACGTTTCGGCGTACACCATCGATCCCGATACCGGCGCACTGACCCAGATCGCCGGCTCACCCTTCCCGGCCGGAATGACTCCTGTTTCGGTGACGACCACCACGGGGCCGTGATCACCGGACGGGCTGCGGCTCGCCAGTGGTTCTTACGATAACACGATCAAGCTCTGGAATGCCGAGACGTGGGCGTTGATCCGCACTCTGACCGGGCACGCGGGTTGGGTGAACTCTGTGGCGTGGTCGCCGGAAGGGTGTCCTCTGGCTTCCGGCTCCGAGGACGGTTCCGTGCGTCTCTGGTCATCTCCGCCATAAACTAGCGACCGCAGGTCTGAGCGGCACCGGCTTATGGAAAGAGGATTCTCATTGACAAGCATTGGAAGGATTTAGCCGATAAGCTCGCGATGCCATCAAATCGCATTCGGACCTATAAGACAAGCCAACTGGATAATTTCCTTCAAGACCTTGAGCAAGAATAATAAGTTGCAAAAGCTCTTAATGACGATTCGGGTCGTCAACGGATAGTTTTTCTGTGGCGGCTATTTGGTTTAATCTTATGTCCGCCGAAATAAATGTCAGCGGAGTTTGGCTGGAACGAAGCAATATTTCGGTGGCTAGCAGAGCCGTACCCAGTTGCAGGGCATCATAGCCTCGCAAAGAGTAGCGTGTGGTCAACTCAATAGCCCGCTGAATTAAGTCCGGCGTAATCATTAACGGAAGGAAGAAGCAGGAAAACTCTTGACGTAATTTGGGAATCAGTGGCTGATATAGGTCTGACTCGAGTTCTCCGTCACGATGTTTCCGGCTGAAAGCCGCGGCAGCTTCCACTTCGGCTATCATGGATACGAAGATAAGATTGGCGCTTTGCGGATTTACAAGGCTTTGCACCCAAAGACTGCCACGCTCCTGAACATAAAATTTAACCAGAGCACTCGTATCAAAGTAAAAATTAGCCATAGCATCCCGGGCGCTAGCTCTCTCCACGATCTTCAATAACAATCTCTGAGAGGGGTTTCCCCGGTAGGTTCAAGAGCTCTGGCAGCGGGGGTCTATCCCATGGATAGGTTATATGATTTCTATCGAGTAAACCGGCTTTAACTAAACTCTCGATACTCTCGACGCCCGTCCGGCGCTCTTTTCTTAGTTTCTCCAGTTCACCGAACAATCGCTCTCGCTCTGCGGGTGGCAGATCTTTGGAGGCGTTGAGGATCTCCTCGACCGAAAGATTCTTTGCCATGCTTTGCGCTCCTTCTGAGGGAGAAGTTTAAATGTTTCCTCTGGGTTTGTCAAAGGGGACACCATCAAGGGGTGTGCGTCATATTTGTTGTTGGTTTGAATCAACCAGAGGGATTTTCTGGTAATGGTTTTGTATATTTATAGTCGGATTCATTTAACCACAAAGACACGAAGACACAACTTTGGTGCCAGGCACAAGCCTGACATCAAAGTATCTGATTTCAAATTTCGTAATTGTTCAACCACCCGTGCCGTAGGGCACCCAGCCAATACAGAACCGCCTCCATGGGCTGAGCAGTTACTCAATGAGACGATATGGCGAAGGGAAGTTTGATTGGGAGGAAAAAGGGAACGTGGGCATGGATGTAATCGCCGACCTGGCGCATCCAGGCCAGTTCGTCTTCGGACATCGGGCCGCGCTCGAGCGTCAACAACGCTTCCTTCATCTCTGCGTCATTCTTAGGTCCGGTCATACACAAGTGCACTTGGGGATGCGTGAGTACGAAACGATAGCAGTCGCTGCCGCGGGGCGTCGGCAGGCCCGCCGGCGTCAGGCTTGGCCGGCAAAGATGGCTCCAACGCGTGGCGGTGTAGCAGGTCACTCCCGGTGAGTTTTCCCGAGGCAGGTAGGGAAACACTTCCTTTTCCGCCCCACGGTGGGCGGCATTGTATCGCACCATGAGGATGTCAAAGAGTCCCTGCCGTATGTACGTTTGAAAGGTCGGACGATTATGGCAGGAGATCGCCAGGAATCGAATAAGCCCTCGCTCTTTTAGACGCTGAGCCGCCTCAATCAGCCGCGGGTGCGGCGGCTTGTCAAACCACCCCATGATCAGTATTTCGGCATAATCCAGGCTGAGCCGCTTGAGGGCGGACTCCACACTGTAAGGGACTAAGGCTGCTACTCGAGAGTAACTTTCGACCGCAACGACCAACCGGTCGCGCCCGCGGCGAGCTATGGATCGTATCGCGGATGCCATATGCGCATGGCGGCGGCTGCCCCAGTAAAAATAATTCAGACCCTGCTCGAAGGCCGCCTCCAGGCTCGACGCCGACGCGCCGTAGCTGGCGCCGATCCCCAGGCGCCCGATCTTAAGTCCGGTTCGTCCAAGTTCGATAGGGCTGCGGAAATCCATAGTCTAAGTCAGAATTAATCTTACCACAATGACACAAAGGCACTAAGCTCACAAAACCATTCGCTTAATTCCATCCTTTATTAACGGAACGTTGAAATTAACCAGCAAACCAAGTCGCTTACCTCTTAGCTTGAGATAGGTTAAAAGTTGCGCTTTAATATGATTACTTTTGCCACCCTCTCCGTTTCACGTGGTATCGGCTCAAACGTTTTCATCTAGGTGTCTTCGTGTCTTTGTGGTTTAATGCATCCTGCTGCCGTATGCCGGCGATACGGCATCTGCTACGCTATCAGGCGGCCTTGGTTAAATGTCGAAAATGATCTCGGCGATCCACTCTCCCTCACGGCACTCTACGCGTAGTTGATGAAAGGTTACCGCCTTTACTTCTGTATAGAAGGTGTGGCGGCCGAGATCCAACGGTTCGCCGCCAACTTCTGCCTCGAGGCGCGTGGGGGTCAGGGAACGAATACAAAATTCAGACAACAAAAGGTGCTGCGTTGCAAAAAGAAAGAGGAGCTCGGACAACCAGGCGTGCAAGAGGCGCTCTCGGTTGTCGGCCGATACGTGTAGCGATAGGCGCTGCCGAGTCTGCACACATCCAAGGTCAGCCATTGTGTCAAACAGGGCAAAAGCCGCGTTGGCAAACAACGCTTCCATCGAATCGCCCGACACGCGCACTCGAGCATCGGCCGTATGGTCCAGCGCCTCATAGCGCGGTTTGTTCATCGGAAGCGCCTTCAGCCGGCGGCGATTGGCGTTAAGACTTTCGCCACCAACGCCGCAAAATTTCCGACACGGCTCAATCGGAAGCGCGCCACCAGCTTAAATTGCCGTATTTGTTTACCGTGTGGAGTGCAAAAGCTTTGCTTTTGCACTCCACATAAAGACGGTAAACATATACAAATTACCGAGATCCGCTAAGGGATGGAAAACCGAGTACGGATCGCGGATTAGTCCACCGCCGTATGAATCGGTCAAAAGCGCCGTCGCTCAGTCTTGGTTCTTGACCCGTTCAATGATAACTTTTGTCATGATGACGGGCGACTTGGGTCTATCTTGCGGCCCCTTTTCCACCTTGGCAATTTTAGTAACGACATCCTGACCTTCGGTGACTTGGCCAAAGATCGTATGCCTTTGGTTGAGATGGGTCGTGGGGACCAGGGTGATAAAAAATTGGCTGCCGTTCGTGTTGGGGCCGGAATTGGCCATGGCCAATCGTCCAGGTCGATCAAACCGCAGATCGTTCTTAACCTCATCTTCAAACCGATAGCCCGGATCTCCCATACCGCTGCCGAGCGGATCACCGCCTTGGATCATAAACCCGTCAATCACGCGATGGAAAATCAATCCATCATAAAAGCGGCTCTGCTTTTTCTTACTGGTCTTAGGATCGGTCCATTCTTTAGTCCCTTCGGCCAGGCCGATAAAGTTGGCCACCGTCTTGGGGGCCTCTTTTTCGTAGAGCCGGCATACAATCCGGCCGTGATTCGTTTCGAAAATAGCGTAGATTCCCGGCTCGCGTTTTTCGGCCGCGGCGCCTTCGGTGATCAGATCGCTCATTATGGCCACCATTCCCATCAATACGGAGATAAGTATCCGCGCTGTTATCTTCATGGTCATTTTACTCCTCTCGTCCGAAAATCGACCGATGAACGTCGCTTGCTAGGACGAAACCTTCAGTACTCAAAAGCTCAAAGAAAAAGCTTAAATCACAATCTTTCACGTCAGATATAGTCTCAAGCAGCCGCAGCCCGTTTTCCTACGGGTATATCCAAGCCTCGTAGACATTGTCACCTTTCACTGCGTCGGAGTTTGCAAGCCATCCGCATCGGACATTTTACGGCAGGATACTTTCATTAAACGAGATTTTCCGACGCGTCGTCGGCGCCCCGTAACACCCTGTTAGGAGTCTCCGAACGTTAAAGGTCTACGGCCGCGAGGCAGTAGCGCGGCTACTATGCGCGGTGAGTGTTGTTAACCCGCAACCCCATCTCATACGTACGATCACGCTTGGCGATGACCAACTTATTTTCTCTAGCCAGCCAGCCTATGGCCATAAGGATAATCGTCTCAGACTCCTCAAGCTGTTCCTGCAATTCGGTCAGGTTCAGTGCGCCGCGCTGTAAGGCTTGCCACACTTTGCCGGCGGCAAATCCCACTTGTACAGTAATCTCGGCATCCATAACACATGGCTGTATGACAGGTTCCGGCGAGGGGGCGGCGTCCATTTCAGAAACGGGCTGCTCAACAACGTCCGCTGTCACAGGCTCCAACGATGCGGCCACCGGTTCCATAACCGTGGTTTCCGGTTTGGCGGCCGCCTCTTGAGCGGAACTTTTCCTGATGCGGCGGGATCCGGGATTCTTTTGCTTCGACATGGCGTAAAGTTCTCCTTCCTCTGGTGAAAAAAATGGTTTTTTATTATTTACACCTAGCATTATAGCGAAACACAATCCGTTGTCAATGGCAGGCTGCGCATGCAGCAATGGCCGGGGAGAGTCTGTAGAAGATCAGGCCGATCCTCAGAAACGAGGATGATCGGTCGATGCGGCCGTATGTGCCTCGATCGACGGAAAGCTTAAGGCGTGTAATTGAGAAGATCGTCGGAAAGGTTCCGAATGGACACCAGACGGGAAAATCCAGTTCTTAGTGTGAATCGAATATCCGTAAGTATTGGTTTGATTGGTGGAGCTGATGGGAGTCGAACCCACGACCTCTTGACTGCCAGTCAAGCGCTCTCCCAACTGAGCTACAGCCCCACTCGGAATAACACGGCAAAGGAAACGATTCTTGTGAACGTTTAGTAATTTCAGATCTCGCCATCAGGATGAACGGCATTTCGTATTTATACACCTGCCGCGAAATCAAAGGCGTATTGTACCATAAGAGACTGGCTTTGTTTAGGTCGGGAAGAAATAATCAGCAATTCCCGCTCGGAGCCGCCGCCTGGGAGCGATAGAGAAGTTATCAACACCTTACCCGATGGGCTAATACATCGATCCTCGTTGTACAGGATTCCTTTGTGTTCGGCTTCTGTCGTCGTAACCGACGGCATTGCCACCAAGAGGGATAGTTTCCTACTCGCCCCCCTCTCGGGCCCGGCCTGGGGCCATCACGCCCTACAGATAACGCGCCGTCTAATTCTCCAAACAGGCACTACCAACTATTCAGCCTCGCGTAGCCGAGCGGAATGAGTTTGTTCAACAAAAAATGGGAGAGAAATCTAAGGATGGAAAACCCAGGCCGCGGCCCTTCGTCGCGCCGCGGTTCGAGGGACGCGAGCTCGCCGCGGCCATCGTCAGCCGAAGTCAAGCGCAAGAACTCCTTGCCTCACGGGCCGGTTTATCAGCCTTTTTATCTACTCCGAGAATTGCTGCCTCGCGGGTGAAGAACATACTAAAGAAAAATCTTGTCACCGCAGTCATACCCTCGCAGAGTCAGAATCCGTTCAATGGCTTCGCCGATTTTGTTATTGGGAGTGGAGGCGCCGGCGGTCACGCCGATGGATAAGGGGCCGTAAGGTAGCCACCCTTCGGTTATGGTTTGTTCGACGCGTCCAACCGGTTTATGAAGAATCCTTTCACGGTCCATCATATTGCCGGGATCTTCGATATGATACGCCACGGTGTACTTGGTCGCGATTTTTGTGAGGTTGTTGGTGTTGCTGCTATTGTACCCGCCAATGACGATGATCAAATCAGGTGGATCCACCGCGACCATTTTCAAAACGGCATCTTGGCGATCCTGCGTGGCACTGCAAATGGTATCAAAGGAGCAGAAGTGCTCATCAAGGTGGTCGGTCCCGTAGCGTTGCTGCATGGCCTTTCGCAAAAGTTCCGCCACTTCCAAAGACTCCGAACTCAACATGGTCGTTTGATTGGCCAATCCCACTTTTTGTAAATGACGTTCCGGATCAAAGCCCGGCGAGACACCGGCGGCGAACCGTGACAAAAAGACCGCGGAGTTTCCACCGTTCACAATATATTGGCAAACCATATTGGTTTCTGCCAAGTCGCGAACGACCAAATATTGACCTCCCGTATGCTGCCGAGCGCGGGAACAGGTAGCTTTGGTTTCTTCATGCTCATGTTTCCCGTGCACGATCGACGTAAATCCCAGACGGGCGTACTTCTCGACATTTTTCCAAACATTCAGCACCGATCCGCAGGTGGTGTCCACTATGACGCAGCCTTTGCGGTGGAGCTCCTCCAACACCTCGCGGCTTATGCCAAAAGCTGGGATCAGCACAACGTCATCAGGCGTTACATAGTCCAGCGTGGGACCTTCGAGGGGATTGTCGCTTAGAAAGCGAATCCCCAATTGGCGCAAGCTGGCATTGACATACGGATTGTGTATGATCTCACCGGTCAGATATATTTGACGATCAGGGAACTTCTTGATGGTTTCGTAAGCGTACTCGACGGCGCGCTCGACGCCGTAGCAAAAGCCAAACTCCTTGGCGAGCTGAATCGTAACTTCGCCGACCTGCAAACGGTTGCTATGAGATCGCAGGAACTCCACAATTTGACTGTGGTAACTCTCCTTGAGCATGTCGCCAACGAGAGCCTTTAGGCCAAACCCTTTCTGGAAATAGGTTTGATTCTCCATGACAACCATTCTACGCAAGGCCTTGGAAAAATCAAGACGGCCCACGGTTTGGCAAAGCAGCCGCTCGGGTCGGCCAGCTTAATCGCCGCGCAAGTCATGGCGATTCGGGCCACAGTCGCCTTGCAATTCCATCGATCGCCGGCACACGGTATCGCCGCTATAGCCGTCGGGCGAAGTGGCTGTTGGCCGCCGGCCGTCTCGATCAGAATGAGCGCGTCGCCGACGGGAAGTGACGTATGTCAGTGAGAGTGGAAGACGGGAATTATCAGTACCTTTATTGTTAAATCTGTGTTTTTTCTGGCAAGATGTTGTGAATCATGCTGAGAGTTCCGATGCCAGTTGTGGCGTAAGTACAAGGTGTTTGACGGTCAGTCCAGCTTGCACGATCTTGCGTCCCAGTTTGGT